>NZ_AP019717.1:0-300000 GCF_006742065.1 Clostridium butyricum
GATTATATCCCATTTTGTTGAGCTCTTTATAAATCTCATCGCTACTCCACTCTACAAGACCTGATACGAATAACTTTCCATCATCTTTTATAACATCATTGATAAGATCCATACATGATAGTGTTTCATCGCCACCAATATTTATAAATACAACATCATAATTTTCTTTCACATTAGATTCCTGTGATGTAACATCATTAATAACAATATCTATATTGGTTATATTATTAAGAGCTGCATTATACATTACTTCTTCTGTTACATCTCTTATATCTAAAGCAGTCACATGTTCTGCATTTTTTAAAGCTGCTGCAATACTTAGTATACCTGAACCCGTACCTAAATCAAGAACTTTTAATCCCGAAAAATCTTCATCTAAAATATATCTTAAAAAATCCTGTGTAGTTTCGTGAAGCCCTGTTCCAAAAGACCCCTGTGATTCAAAGTTAATCTTACCTTTTTCAAATGAGACCTCTGCTTCTGGCTCTGCAATTATCCAACCATTGTTTAAATCAACTGGTTCAAAAGGCTGTTGCCAGTCATCTTCTCTTATTTCTGTTAATTTTATTTCACCTTCAACATTCACACTATCTTTTATTTCTTCAATATAATTAAGACACTGTTCTTTGTTATCTTCTGATGGATAAACCTTTAATTCTGTAAAATCATTTTCTTTTTCATAAAAACCATATCCATTAGAATCTACTGTCACTTCATATGGTGCATCATAATACGTAGAATCAAGACCTATTGCTATAAGCTTGTTTAATACTGAATCTATTTCTGAATGTTTTACTGGAAAGCTTATTTCAAACATTAATTTCACCTCATCAAATATTTAATAGTTAGTTTTTCTGTTAAATTTATCAGGTGATATTATAGCATAAAAATTAGCATTATACTAATTCTATGGTTAGTACTCAATGCCAATTCTAGATTGAATCCCCTTATCAAAAGGATGTTTTACTTTTTTAACCTCTGAAACATAATCCGCTTTTTCTATAAGTTCTTCTGATGGATTTCTTCCTGTTAATATTACCTCTAACTTTTCAGGCTTTTCATTTAAGAACTTAAGTACTTTTTCTTCAGAAACAAATTCACCTGAAATTGCTGACATTATTTCATCAAATATTATCATATCCACATCTTTTTTAAGAGCCTCCTCTACAGCATCATCAAAAAGCTTTGTATATTCAGATATTGCTATTTTCTTTGTCTCATCATCCATATTCCATGAAAACCCCAAGTGTTTTTTACATACCAATACGTCAATATTGTCTATGTCATTTAGAATCTTTAATTCATTTGATGTTCCATCTTTTAAAAATTGAACGAAAATTACTTTCATAAGATTACCTGCACCTCTTATTGCAAGGCCTGTAGCTGCAGTCGTCTTTCCTTTTCCGTCACCACAATAAATATGTATAAGTCCTCTCATTTTATTACTTCCTTTCTTGAACTTACTAGTAATCATCACCTAATCATTATTATCTTACACTAAAATATTATTCAAAATTTCATCAATATCTATTATTTTTTTTGCTAAAAGCTGATTTTCTTTTACGTGAATATATGTATATCTTCCAGGCTTTATTGATGGAGCTAAATCTATTGCTTTTTTGAAGTCGTCTTTTTTCATTTTCAAAGTTTTTACATATTCAAAAAAACCTGTTTCTTCTAAGATAGTTTTAATTCTTTTGGCTCTGTGATTTTGAACTTTAGCCATAATATAAGTAGCAATTCCTACCTGCACTCCATGAAGCTGTGGATTTTCAAGAAATTTATCTAATGCATGTGATATAAGATGTTCAGCTCCTGATGCTGGTGAACTATCTCCTGCAATTTCCATTGATATGCCATTTAAAGTAAGTGAATCAACAAGTTCTTTTAAAAACAAGTCATCTTTAATTCCCTTAAATTCTGTTCTCACAAAACTATTCACTGCCTTTTTAGATATCATTGTTGCAAAGTCATCGACAATGGTCTTTTCGTTTTCTTCTTCAAACTTCCAATCATGAAGTGCTGTAATATTTGATACCAAGTCTCCAATCCCTGAGTATATAAACTTTTCGGGTGCTCCTTTAATTACATCTATATCAACAATTATTCCATAAGGTGTTTTAGCCGGAAGTGACATACGTTTATTATTTACCAAAAGTGATGCTCCTGAGCTTGCAAAACCATCATTGGAAGTTGAAGTTGGTATACTTATAAAAGGCATCTTTTTTAAGAAACTCATATACTTTACTGCATCTATTGCCTTTCCGCCACCTATACCAATTAATGCATCAACATCATTTGGAAGTTCAAATGCCTTTTTACTTATTTCATCAAAATTTATATTAACAATAGTCTCTATATTTTGTATTTCAATATTTGCCTCTATTAACGATTTTTTTATTGTCTCACCAAAAAGTTCATAAATCCCGTCACCAAAACATACTGATACTTTCTTAAACATTCCCTTCTTAATTAAATTTCCTACATTATTAATATTATTTTTCCCCACCTCTAATATGGAAGGAATGGCTATTTTATGAGTTGAAACATTCATAATAAAAATCTCCTTAAATATTATTTCCCAATATTTATTATACTACTAACATTAAATTACAAATAATATTTTTTCTCTATCATTTAAAATTAATCATAAGAAATATTCGCAAGTGACATCCAATATAAATTAGCATATATCTTAAAGATATTTAAAACTCATGTATCTTGTTCCTTTAAAAGTTAATACTCCTTTATCGCCTTTTGATAAAATGTTATATTCACTATGGCTCACAGAAAATTCCATATACTCATCACTTTCAACCATAAATTTAATATAATAAGTTACATCTGTTGTAGTATGCATCCCATGTGCACCAGTTATATCTCCTGCATTATAGTGGGTTGTTGTATTCTTCGATTCTCTTTTATCAACAATGGATGCCTTCACTGAAATCTCTGGAGATTTATTATTTTTATCCCATTGTACAATTCCACGGATTACAGAAAATACAATAATCCCTACAATTAATAAAAAGAATATTGAAAAAATACTCCCATCAAATCCTAAGCTATACATGTTACACCTCTCCTTATTATTCTAAATTGGGGCTTATTTAATTCAAACTATATTAAATTATTTATTTTCGTCTCTTTCTTCTTCTACTATGTATTCTTCCTTTGAATACACTTTTAGTCTTTTCCTTTTTTATCTGTTGAATTGTATCTCTACATTTTCTGCATGCATCATTTGGATAATCCCATGAAAGCTTTCTTCCACATACAGTGCATATTCTCTCATGGTCTAAAAGCTTAGTTAAAAGAAGATCATTAATTTTATTTGCTGCACCTTCTTTTTCACTACATATATATCTATTATTTATCATTAAATTAAAGTTCTTTCCAAAGGAATAATTAAGATCCAATGATTTATAATAACTTTCAAGATCATCTAATTCTTTTTTTGAACTTACATTTTTATTTAGCATAGGCTTCCTTAAATTTACTACACCTTTGCTATACATCTTACAATATTCTTCCCATAGGGAATATACAGTCTTATTATTTTCTTCAAAAGGTATTGTTGCCATTTTTAATGCATCTTCCTTTGATACATTTAATTCCATCTTTTTAATTCTATTTAAAAGATAAATTATTCTCGTTACATCTGTCTTTTCAAAATATCCTTTTAAAGACATTGAACTCCAAGTTTTTAATGCATCTACAAGATCTATATCAATTTCAAGAAGAGAATCAGGTATTCCTGCATAACATTTTTCAATAGGTGCAGGTTCTGCTCTTAATGCTCCTCTTATTAAATTTATATCACATGAAGCTGCAACATATCCTTTATTATATATTCCCTTACGACCTGCTCTTCCTGCAATTTGCTTTATTTCTGATGTTTTAAGCCTTCTTAAAGATACACCATCATATTTTCTAGTTTCTAAAAATACAATACGTTTTATTGGCAGATTTACTCCCATTCCTATTGCATCTGTACATACTATAACTTCTGTTTCCCCATTTAAGAATCTCTCAAACTGTTTCTTTCTTGTTGAATATGGAAGTGAACCATAAATTATACTAGTCTTTATATTTTTATTAAGAAGTTCTGCTGAAACAGCTAAAGCCTTTCTTTTGCCAAAAACAACAAGAGCATCTCCAGCCTTTACATCTTTATCCAAATTAAATGTTTTATCTTCAAATATAAGTTCCGTATCCCTTTTATGATTGATAACTTCATATGTATCTCCACAGTCTTCTATGAGTTTTATAATTACATTAAGGGCTTCTGGTGCCATACATATGTGAATCTCAGGTGAAAGTGCTGCTGTTATGGCACGTGTCCATGCCCAGCCTCGTTGATTATCATTTATCATTTGAGCTTCGTCTATTACACATACATCATAAAAAGTTCCTGTTTGAAGTTTTTCAATAGTTGAAGAAACATGTGTTCCATAAGGAATAATATCTTCCTCTTCTCCTGTAAGAAGTGAACATGAAACATTTTCACTATTTAGCTTATCCTGAATTTCAAGAGCAAGAAGTCGTAGTGGTGCAAGATAAACTCCACTTTCAGCTTCCATAAGCCTTAAAATACTTGAATATGTTTTTCCTGTATTTGTTTCACCAACATGAAGAATAAAATGTCTTTCCATCAATCTTGAATCTTCATATTCATTTATTGGATTATCAAGAATTATATCTTGAAGCTCATCTTTTGCTTTCTTTTTAATATATATATTTTCTGCTGTCCATGAAGGCCCTTTAAAACATATCCATGGAATACATTCCTTAAAATCTTCCATTTCATCAATTGATGGTGCTTTTTCATTTTCACTTATATAATCTAAATAAAGCACATTTTCAACAACAGCCATTCTTTTTATTATTTCAAGAATTTTATTTTCTTTTGATTTTAAGCCATATCGTCCTCTACCTATTGTCATTGTTTTGTAGTATCCAAAAACAAGCTTTCTTGCATCTTCTAAAAATGAATTCATATGATTATCTGTCTTATATATATTCATGTTAAGAAGATTATCTATCCTTTTATCTAAAGCATTTATAACTTTAATTTTAAGCTTTGGAATTCCATCCATATGAGAAATAACATTTTTACATGACTTTGTCATTATTCTTATAAGTTCTTCTTCACTTTTGCTATAGTTCTCATGTACTGACTCTGTAAAGTATTCATTTTCTATTCCTAGAAGAATACATCCCTTCTCATATGCATCAAGCATAAGTTCATCATGAGCAAATGATATTTTTGAAATTATTGAAGTTCCCCATCTACTTTTAAATGCATTGGCAAACTCAGTTTTAATGCTTTCTACAATGCTTCTTTTTTTATCTTGATTTAATTCATCAGCTTTTATTTCATAATATTCTTTGCCATCTCTTGTTCTTTTATAAAAACGTACACTTTCAAATAAAAATTCTTCATTATATTTTTTCTTATATTCTTTATAAATAAGACTTTTTTTCTGTTCCATATTATTTTTTACTTTTTCATAAATAACATAACCTACATCCTTTGGCTCATACTTGATAATCTTTCTATAATCATTAGAACCAGGAACTTCCTCTTCATTCTCAACATAAGAACCTTCCCATGATACTTCATCAAGAAAATCTTTAAAATACATATAGTCATATACATTAAAAGTCCCTATATTTTTAAGGATAATTTTTGAATTTTCATCATATTGGTTAAATGATGAATCATCTATTTCAACTTTTCCTGTGGTATGTATATATTTTACGGCTTCTTTTAATATTTCATTCATAAACTCATTGTCTATATATTGTGAAATTTCATTTCTTACTTCTCGCGTTAACGTGAATTTTATTGAACCCATATGTTTTTGATCACATCCTTTGTAATTTTATTTATTATAACATCTAACTCTTTTTAGTCACAGAAAGGCTTGCCACTATTTACAGTTAATATATATATACCTTTATATATTAATTCTATCATTGATATCTTTTAATTAACAATAAAATCACCTTTATATAAAAATTTTATTTATTTTACTATTAGCTCCAGATAAATTTCTTTATTATGTACATGTAAACTTCACAAGAAAAATACATTTATATATTTTTAAAGATAAAAGTCATTTGTAAAGTAATATCTTAAAGTACATCCTTTACTATTTTTATATAATCATGAATATACTGAGGCATATAACCATTTTTTCGATATACTGCAAAAAGTTTTACTGTTAGTTTAGGATTGCCAATTGAAAAATAGACAGGTGCATTTTTTAAATTCATATGTTTTAGATGTGTTTCTGAAGCAAACGAAATTCCAAAGCCACTTGCTGCTAAGCGAACTGCACATTCAACACTTCTTGTCTTAAGTATAACATTAGGCTGTATTTTCATTTCATCAAATACTTTCTGTGCTATCTCTCCACTTTTTTGTGTTGAACAATTAATAACAAAATTCTCATTCTTAAATTTTGTTATATCTATCCATGGCAGGTTGCACCCCCTTAACTTTATCCCTTCATTTGCAAGTGGATGATTACTATTTACTGCAAGCATTATTTCTTCCTCTTTTATAAGATAAGAATCAAGAATATTATTATTTTCATTATAATTGAAAATAGCAATATCAGCATCACCACTAATCAATAACTTATCTAAATTATTTGAATTGCTTTCTTCAATAAAATTAACTTTTACATCTGGATACATCTTTTTAAACTTTGGAAGAGTTTCTGATATTATATATGGACTTCTAACTATAGAACATGCTATATTCAGCCTTCCTTTTGTATTATTTAATATATCAAAAAGTTCATGATCCATGTCATTCTTTATCTTAAGAATTTCTTTTGCATAACTTATATATTTCTCACCAGCATATGTTAATATAAAATTATTTCCACATCTTTCAAAAAGTTTTACATCCATATTCTTCTCTAAATTCTGAAGATATTTACTAAGTGATGGCTGTGATATATACAATTCTTTCGCAGCCTTTGAAATACTATTATTTTTTGCAATACTCAAAACATATTCCAATTCTTTAAAATCCATCTAACTACCTCCAAAAATATAATTAGTCTCCATATTAATACATCAAGCATTTTAATTATTGTTTTAAATATCTCATTTCAAAAATTATAGCTTTTACGCATAAAAAAAATAGATTTTATATATTAGCTTCATATTAATTACTAGTATATACTAAAAATGTATTATAATAAAAGTTTTATCTATGATAAATTATAGTTTCAAAATTTAACACCAATTAATAATAAAAATCATTATAATAAATTAACTACAATAAAAACTGGAGGCCTTAATAATGAAAAAAGGTTATATGTATATAGCATTAACTACACTTATTTTCAGTACAATGGAAATTGCACTTAAGCTTGTATCTGATGACTTCAATCCTATACAGCTTACTTTTACACGTTTTTTTATTGGAGGACTATTTCTTCTTCCCTTTGCAATTATTTCACTTCATAAAAAACAAGAATTTCTTTCAAAAAAAGATTTATTATACTTTGCTTTCTTAGGACTTCTTGGCACTGTAATAAGCATGTGCTTATATCAACTTGCTGTTTTGACAACAAAAGCATCCGTAGTTGCAGTATTGTTTAGCTGCAATCCTGTATTTGTAACAATTCTTGCTTTTCTTCTTTTAAAGGAAAATATTCATAAAAGTAATGTTTTAGCATTAATTTTAGAAATTATTGGTTCACTAATAATCATTAATCCCTTTAATACGAAACTAAATATCTTTGGAGTATTACTTACAATTGCTTCTACGCTAATTTTTGCTTTATATGGGGTGTATGGAAAAAGAAAATGTTTAAAATTTGGTGGAATAGTAGTTACATGTTTTGGATTTATTTTCGGAAGTCTTGAAATGCTTATTCTTATTGGACTTTCTCATATTTCCTATATTTCAAACATCCTTGCTAATAATAATGTACTATCTATCTTTTCAAGCATACCGTTATTTACAGGATACTCTATACAGACACTTCCAGTAATTATCTATATATGTATTATTAATACAGGACTAGGTTTTGCATTTTACTTTAAAGCTATGGAAGAAACTTCAGCTCAGACAACTTCCCTTGTATTTTTCTTTAAACCTATACTTGCTCCGATTCTTGCATTAATACTTCTTCATGAAGTAATTCCATTTAACATGATTATTGGAATAGTTTTTATACTTTTAGGATCTCTTTCATCAATTATACCTGATTTACTCATTAAAAAATCTATGAAAAAACCACTTTCTGAAAACTCTCCACATATATAAATAATTCAAATGGAACTTTTAAATAAATCTTAAAGAAACAGTTTTAAATCCTCACAAAATTTTTAAATAGAATTAGATTTAAAAATTTTATGAGGATTTATTAAACATTAATTGTATATAAATCTATTTTTATTATTTTTTTATCAATTTTGTAATATTATCCATATTAATTAGTAATTTAAAAATATAACCACATGTAAAATAGATAATTACTAAAAACAAACTGAGTAAAATTGCTTTTTTATCATTATTTTGAGCATGACTTTTTTAATGTAAAGGTTTATATTTAAATCATAGAAATAAATATATTCACTCAATACTGGAGGGATTTTTATGATGTATAAAACTTTCAATAAATCTAAACAAGTTTCATCTCAGTGCTGTTATTGTGATTTTAATAAAAAACTTTCAAAATTTATTTCTAAGGCCAGTAAAAATTTAAGTGATTTTTTACGAAGTTTGTTCACAAGCAAACCATATTCTTTTGACGAATACAGTCCAGTAAAACAAAGTTATAATTCTAAAAATATAACTGATTTTTATTTAACAGAATCACGAAGGACTTTCTTATAGATTATTATATACCTTTATAAATTTTTGAGCCTGCCACATAATGTTATTGCGTGGCAGGCTCTTTATAATATTATTGATTTATGATATCAAAAATGCTGCTTAATAGATTTTTCTCTATTATAAAACTCATAGAAGCAGGATTTATAACTATACCATCATATTCATTGACATTATCCATTATATCTTTATATGAAGCTTTGCAATAACGGAATTTATCTCTAGAATAAATCTTTTCTGCTTCTTTTTCATCTGAGAATAATGGAATATACGTTTTGTTTGTATCTTTATTTGCTATTGTGTAAAAATGCATTGTTTGTTTTTCAACAGAATATTCTTTTCTGTTTTCATTTTCAGAACTCATTTTTATAGCATCTTCTGTATAATGAATTGTCATATCATCTATTGATTTCATATCATCTTCATTATCATATCGCATAGGCACAATAAATAAACCTTGTTTATTTTCACTTTCTTTTATTTTTAGTGTAACTCTTCTAAAATCAAAATCATACAACGAAATATTTTCCATAGAGGAATCCTCAAAGAAAAGTTCCATAATCTCTTTTTTAATATCTCTCTTTGATAAAATATCAAATATAAATTTGCTCATCAAAACACTATCATCTTTTCTTGCAAAAAGAACTGTACCGTTGCTATCTTTAATTACAGGAACATTTTTATCTTTAAGCATCTTTGGTAGTATCTCTTTTTCCCATTCATCTTGTTTTTCTGCCATTTCTCTTCTTACAATTTCCGCCTGTTTTTTTATAACCTCAAGTGATTGTTCATTAATCTTAAAATCAATACTTCCACAGTTAATGCATATTTCCGAAATATTAGCATCATTTAATAATTTCATAAGTTGTGAAAAATCATATAAATATATATCCCATTCATCACTAAAATCAAAATTTTTCTTTTTTAATCCATCAACTTCAACTTGATCAGTAAACACATAAAGCCCTGGATTTACGCTTTTATCGTTCTCATTTTCTGATATTATATATACTGGCAAGTCTGCTTTATTAACATCAGATTTCTTTATAGGAATTATAAACTTAGTTTTTACTATAGAATTTATCATTTCAAGTTCAAGATTCTGTCTTATTTTATCTGCACCTTCATAATTTATGTTTCTTCTCATTTCCTGAAAAAATGCAGCCATTGAATATTGTGTTTCTGGGTTTATAAAATATTTTGAAGAAGAAACTTCTTCAAAATTTATAAGACTCTCCTTACTAAGATAATAAGGTCTTTGTATTCCATCACTAAATCCCATTCCCTTATATCCAGTTCTATATAATTCGTTTAATTCATTATTGAAATCTTCATTTGTCATTTCAATAACTTCAACATCATAATATACTTTCTTCAAATTTTCTATCATCTTATCTTTGTATGTATCACACACTAATATATGTTCGCATCCCTTGTCCATAAAAGGTAATCCTGTTGTCTTAAGAATAATTTTCCATAGCTTCTCACTTTTAATTATCTTCTCCTGAAATATTTTTCTATAAATACTCATAACTGAATAAAACCACATATAATCCTGTTCTTTTCCTTGATCTTTTAATCCAGGCATAATACTAGTTTCAATGTATCCAAGAATAAATATATTCTCTGTTAATGATGATTCTTTCATCATACTTTCCCCATGATCTTCATCTTGAAAAATACGTTGAAGAAGTTCATTACATCTTTCATGAGTTAATATATAATTATCTTTTTCTTTCTCAGGCTGTATTTCAATTTTTTCTTCAATATTAGTCTTATTTTCATCTTCATTAATATCTCTAACTATTTTATTTTTGTCTTTCTTAAATGCATCAAATATACCCACTTAAATTCCTCCAAACATCCCTTTTAATAACGATAATACTAAAATAATTATAAATTGATTAAAGAATATCAAAAATAGATATCCAATTATAAATTCTCAATTTAAATACATATATATTATAAATGAAATCCTATACAATTGCTATTAATATGTTAATTTACTCATTGATTTATAAATTTTATTGTGAAAAATCACAATAAAATTTATAAACAAAATGTTTCATAGGAAGTAAAACCTGTAAAAATACAAGTAAAACTACACTATATAAGCCTTAATTATCAATGATTTTTATGTTAATTACCAATAATAAACAATAAATCATTTCCAAGTGTCTATCCCTAGTAAAGATGGTCATGACCACTTCTAAATTCTTCGATATAAACATTATATTTATTGCTTATTTTGAGTTTATATTTATTTCTATATTATTTTTTCGCATATTATAAAATTAACTTCTTTTCTCAAGTATATACAGTGCATTTTCAAGCATTTCTCTTGTTATAGCATATGGGTAATGTTTAACATCAGGCATTTTAGGAATCATATCTATAACTTCATAAAACTGTTCTTTTGTAATCCCTATATCCTCAAGATTTACTGGAAGTCCCACTCTTTTATTAAATTCATATATCTTTTCAAACTCCTTTGTCCTGTTATCACATAATAAAAGTATAAGTACACCAAATGAGACAACTTCCCCGTGAAGATGATATTCTTCTATCTCTTCAAACTTTGTAAGTGCATAAAAGACTGCATGTGCAAGACCACTATTATAATCAGGTGTATGATCCCGTGTAAGAAATATTGATACAATTGCAGTGGTTACTATAATAGTTAAAACTGTCTGTTCAAGCTCATATGTGCATACTTTTTCTTCATTATCCTTTAATGCTTTTTCTCCATACAAAAGAAGAGGCTCAAGGCACATATGACTAAAACCAACTCCAAGAGCCTTAAAATGTTCAAGTTCCTCTCCTCTAGCTGAAACTGTACTTTCATAATATTTTGAATAAGTGTCGCCAATTCCTGCCCACATATAATTTTTAGGTGCTGCTCCTATTATTTCTGTATCTATAAAAGTATGTGCAGCTGGATGAAGAAAAAAATAGGGTTCCTTAAATGTTCCATCATTATTATACATAATAGATACATTGGTACATGCTGCACAGTTTGATGCAATAGTTGGAAATGCAAAAACCTTCTTCTTTGATTTTTCTCCAAGACATTTACTTGTATCTATTGCCTTTCCTCCTCCTACAGCAAATATATAATCTGCTTCTTTAACAACATTGTTTTTACTTAACACCTCTACATTTTCATATGTACAATTTCCACCATACCATACAAAATCAAGAATTTGTATTCCTGCTTCATTGCATGCATAAATAAGCTTTTTCTTTGCTGCTTCAATAGCTCTATATCCTCCTATTACAACGGCTTTTATTCCATATTCCTTGCATGTGTCCTTTACTTTTCTATAAACATTATTACCTATGCAATAACTTGGTAAAAATAAATCATAATTTTTCATATAGTCCCCCTAGATTTCGTATTTCTTATTGCTTTTTAATATTAATTTAATTCATTATAACATATTATGTAAAAAAAATTGCCATGCAAAAGTACATGACAATTTCCTCTTATAAAATAGAGTTAATTAAATTTTCCTACTAATTCACTTATTTCAGCTTCAAATTTTTCAGCATATTCTTCAAAAGGAACATTCTTTTCTTCAACTTTTAAAGCTAATTCATACATAAACTCTGGGATTTCTCTTGCAAGAAGTACGCCATAAACCTTAGCAAGCTTTGCATTACCTTCTGAAAATCTTCCATTTACGTGTAATTCAAATGCATCTTCTAAAAGATCATTATATTTTTTCTTCTTACCAGTAAGTCCAATTAATGCACCTTGATGGAATCCACATGAATTTGCACATCCTGATATATGGATACTTGGAAGTATATCTTTAGTATAATTTTTTTCTTTAAAATAATTCAAAATATTTTTGAGCATACTCTGACTTGCCCCAAGACCTATTTGACATACTGGAACACCAATACATGATACACTTTGTTCGAGTTTTGTTTCTCCACCACAACCTGCAGTAATATTTAATAATTCTTCTGCTTCTTTTCCGTTAAGATTTCTTATAAAAATCCCTTCTGTCATTGTAAGCCTTAATTCAATATCATTCATGCTTTCTATAGCACTTACAATATTTCTTAGAATTTTTAAATCTGCCTGACCACCAACTGGATGGAAATATACACTATATAATCCATTCTGCTTTTGTTCTACTAATCTTATATCCTCACATTCAGTCTTAATTCCTTCTTTTTCACATTGTATTTCTTTAATATTGAAATTTAACTTGTCCTCTGACATAACTGCATTTAAATGCTTCTTGAAGCAATTTTTAAATTCTTCTTCACCCATTCTTTCAAGTATGTATCTTATTCTTGCTTTTGCTCTATTTTGATAATCTCCTTCTTCAATGAATAACCTTACCATTGCTTCAACATAATTTAAAACTTCATTTGGATTACAATACTCATCAAGGGCAACTCCTGTTTTAGGATTCTGTCCAAGCCCTCCACCAATATATACTTTAAATAACTTATTTCCATTATTATTTATAGCTAAAAATCCTAAATCTGTCATACTGCAATGAGCAACATCTTCATCTTTATTCGAAAAAGATACTTTTAGCTTTCTTGGAAGTTTATAATCCCTTATTCTTTCCATAAAGTATCTGTTTACTAATAGTGCATATGGAGATACATCAAAGGCTTCATCTTTTTGTACTCCTGAAAGTGGAGATATTGCAACATTTCTTGGAAAATTCCCACCTGCACCTCTTGTATATATGTTATTTTCAAGAGCTTCCTTCATTAAATCACATACAGCATCTATTGATAATCCATGAAATTGTACTGCCTGCCTTGTTGTAAAATGAATGTTCTGAAGATTATTTTCTTCTGCCTTATCAATAAACCATTTCATTTCATTAAAAGAAATAATTCCTGATGGAGTTCTGAATCTTATCATAAAGGTATTTCTACTTCTTTCAGCATAAACTCCCATTCCACCTGACGCATGCTTAAAATCCATAACAGATAGTTCCTTATTTAAAAACTTATGTCCCTTTTCTCTAAATTCTTCAATTTCACCTAAAAGCTTTTCTTTTAATTCCTTCATAATAATTCTCCTCTTCTTTTGCCTATTATTTTAAATATAATACTACCTGTACTAATGCTTATAACAAAAGCAGCAATGATGTGCTGCTTTTAATCTCACTAAGATATAATATAACTTCCATTTATATTTTCTTCAATATAATTATAGTAATTTACTTATACTTATTTTTTATGGTTATTATTATAATTTACCTATAAGGCTAAATAGTAATGTTTCTTACTATACACATATTTTACTCACATAATATTCTTGCATATCTTCAAGCCTTAAGCATGCAAGCTGTCCATCTACATTTTCCCCAAAACAGCATCCACAATCTATATATATAGTTCCATGCCTCTTTATAATGGTATTTGATCCATCTTCTATATTTTGTACAGGTGTGTGTCCACAAATAATAGTATAATCCCTATATTTTTTTTCATTTCCTATATTATCTCTACTCCAAATATAAATATCTTCACTTTGAGTTAAAAATTCTTCAAGTTCAAAGCTATCATCGTAATCTTTAAAACCTGCGTGAACAAAAATAAACTTGTCCACAACTTTGATTAAAGGTAAACCTTTAATATACTCTAAAACTTTAACAATTTCAGTTTCTCCTCTCTCAAGAAGCTGACTATGAGTTACATATCCACCATTAACATACCATAACATATAGTCATCATTTATTATTGCATCTTCAAACATCTTTTCATGATTTCCTTTAATCATTTGAATGTTTTTTTTATCTAGTATATAATCTAGCACTTTTAAAGGCTGTGGTCCTCTGTCAAATATATCTCCTAACACATATAATTCATCATCATCGCCAAAGTTTATCTTTTGAAGCATTTCAATAAACTCTGTATAACATCCATGTATATCAGACATTACATATCTGCTCATTTAACTTACTCCCCTTTCAATTAATACATAATAATCAAAAATATTTATCAATACTATATATTCATCTTTATCACTTGCTGACAATATGATTACTCTTACTAATTAAATTATATGATTTCTCATCTTATATATTACATAATATTTTATTAAATTTTTTCTTAAATTACAGAAAAGAAAATAAACAAATGCACGTAATAAGCTTTTATTTTTTTTTATATATTATATAATAGTAACGTAGTAATGATAAATAATATATGAAACGTGTACGATCTCGGGGAGGTACTAAAATGCATAATGTATTAACACAGGAAAATATGAAAAAATTACAGGATGAATTAGAATATAGAATGACAGTTAAAAGAGCTGAAATTGCTAAAGAAAAATTAGTAGCTGCTGCTCATGGTGATAGATCTGAAAATGCTGAATATAAAGAAGCATGCGCAAACTATAGAGAAAATGATAACAGAATTCAGTATCTTATGACTATGATTTCAACAGCAACAGTAATTGATGATGAAGATCAAGACAAATCTGTCCTTGGAATAAACAGTAAAGCTAAAGTAAAGTTTATTGACGATGATGAAGAGGAAATCATTACTCTTGTTACAACAATGGACCTTGATCCTGAAAACATGATGATAAGTATCGAATCTGATTTAGGAAAAGCCCTAATTGGTAAAAAAGCTGGAGAAATTGTTGAAGTAGAAGCTCCTGGCGATAAATATTCTGTTGAAATTTTAGAAATTCTATAATTTTTATTGTTAAAAAGCATAGAGCACTAAATCTGTTTCAATTTAAGTTTAAATTGAAACGCAAGATTTAGTGCCCTTTAAATTTAATCTAAATGTTAGCCCAAAAATTACATATTTCATCTAACAGATTTTCTCTTGTTATTTCATTATTAAGATATCTTCTTAATAAATTACCAACAATTGCCGAATTATTAGATGGAAGGTAGCTTGTCATAAAATCCATAGTCTTATTATCATTTCTATACTTAATTATATCTGAAACTAAAGGATCTGTTTGACTTATATTTATATTATTAAAACTTGGTATAATGCCACAATCTTCAACTATAAACTCATTACCTTTTTCATTATATACAAGATAATTTAAGAATCTTTTTGCTGCTTCTTGCTGCTCTAATGAGTTATTGCTATCAATAACAATATATTTTGTAACATCTACTACTATTTCATTCTGCCCATAAGCACTACTATCATTACTTACTGGAACAGAAATAAAACCAAATTCGTTATTTCCATTACTATTAGCTAAAATATTCATCGATGCCCAGTTTCCCATATACCAGAACCCTACATCACCTTTTCCTAAAAGTTCTGCACATTTATCATATGATGGTGACATAGGATTATCCGCATACATATTATACTTCTTCATCAGATCAAAAGTATCAATAAGTCCATTTAAAATCCCATTGTTCTTAATAGCTTCAGGGGATTTCTTAAGATTTTCAAAATACATTTCAGTATTTATTCCAGATTTTTCACTATCAATAGAATAAAATGTTGATAGGAAATGATCACCTAAAGACCATTCTTCATTTGTTACAATAATAGCATTTTTGCCTATGGCATTGACCTTATTAAAAGCCTCTTCTAAAGCAGATATTGAATTTATTCCTTTTACATCAATTCCAGCTTCATCTGTAACTTTTTTATTATATATAAATCCCATACCTTCAGTCGTAAATGGAAATCCTATAATATTGCCACTATCATTTTTAGCAATATCAGGTATATCCCCAGAAATATCTTTAATCCATTCTTCAGTTGAAAGATCTACAAACTTATCTTTAAAACTTCTTATATGCGCAGAATCCATGATTATCATTGTAGGGGCATTGCCTGCTTCATACATAAAATTCACTTTTTCTATATATGAGCTTGATTGACTGTACTTTACAAGTTTTATATTTATATCTTCATTTTCTTCCATAAAATCCTTAGCAGCTTCATGCAGTGCCACTGTGATTTCCGGTTTTGAATTCAAAATTGATATATTAACAACATTACTCTTGTCAGAAGACTTACATCCTGTAAATGATGTTAATATTAAAATACTCACAATCATCGAGCATATTATCTTTTTCATCCTATATCTCCTCTATTCTGTCTTGAACTTGTCTATATTAACTTTTAATTCATCTACAACTTTTAAAATCTTATCTCCTGCTACTTTTACTTTTTCAACTACAGAAATCTGATCTTCAGAAGATGCTGTAACTTCTTCTGATACAGCTGCACTTTCTTCTGAACTACTCGCAAGAGTTTCAATAAGTTCTAAAAGATTTTCACTAAAGTCCTTTATATAGTCAATAAGATTATTAAATGACTTTATATTATCTGATATCTTACTATCTGCATTTGTAATTTCATCAAATATAGCTAGAGTTTCGTTTACTGTTAAATTTTGAACTTTCATACCTTCATCTATAGAACTCATAAGCTTTGTAGTCAAATCAGCTTTATTTCTTATAGTATTTAATATTTCTGCGGTTTCTTGTGTAGCTTCCTTAGACTCATTTGCTAATTTTCCTACTTCTTCTGCAACTACTGCAAATCCTTTTCCACTTTCACCAGCTCGTGCTGCTTCAATTGATGCATTTAATGCAAGGAGACTTGTCTGATTTGATATTTCACTTATTGTTTCAATAATTCTATCTATATTTAAAACAAATTGAGATAATTCATTAACTTCATCAACAGCTTGATCAACTAGCTTAAACTGTTCTTCAGTACTATTTTTTAATTCCTTAGTACCTTTATTTCCCTTTTTCAAAGCATCATCTGATATTTTTAAAGCACTATTTGTCTCTCCAAGTTTTTTTGTAACTTCACTAATCTTCTCATCTAGATTTCTAACATAACTTAATATATCATCTGTCTTTGATGCCTGAGCAACAGAAGTATCTGCAATTTCAGTCATAGCCGAAGAAATATCTCTACTGTTTTCTTCAGCAGAAGATGCCAATTCCTCAAGTTCAACAGATGCATCTTTAAGATCATTACTTTTGCTATCTATGCTAAGCACAAGATTTCTCAATGAATTTACCATTTCATTTAAGTCATTTCCTATGTTCGTAATTTCTGATGCACCAGTTAAATCACACTGAACTGAAAGATTTCCATTTGCCACTTCCTTAGTAAGTGATGCCATTTCATTAATTGGTTTTGTAAAAAGCTTTAAAATGTAAAGGGCAACCCCTACTATTAGTACTATGATAACTATTACTATAGGAAATACAGTTATAAATGCATTCTTAAAGCCCTTATATATTTCTGAATTTGGAGTAGTTGTCATTGTTCCCCATTTTAATGACGGTATAAAATTATATACAGCTACTCCCTTTTCACCATTGTATGTATAATTTATGCTGTTGAAATTACCATCTAATGCTTTTTCTGCACCTTTACTTAATTCACTTGAACTTTCCAATATATTCTCATTCATTATTTTAGTGTAATCACTGTGATATGTTATATATCCATTATTATTGAATGTATATACTTGTCCATCTTCTGAATAAAATATAGTACCTATACTATCTTCAATACTTTCTGTTTTAACCTTATTTACAATATATCCAACAACTTTATTGTTTTGTTTTACAGGAGACGAAAAAATTATATACGAAAGATTATTTTCATATACTAAAACATCACTAACATATGAATACCCTTTGCTTACATCCTTAAAATAGGGTTCACTGCTAATATTTTCACCTTTAGATCCAAGAGAATCCGCAATTATATTTCCATTAGTATCAACATACATTATATTTAATATTCCTGTATCTTGACCTTGTTTGTTTCGTAATTCTTGCTGTATACTGTCAATATCAGTACTATATACAGTTTGGGAAGTTGCAATATCTTCCACTAAAATTACATTGTCATCAGCCCAATTATCTAAGTTATCTGTTATCATTCTGGATATTTGTTTTAACGACAGTATTTCGCTGCTATACATAGAAGATTTAATTATAACGCCACATATAAGTGCAAATATAATTAATGGCAGTATACCAACGCTTAGAAAACTAAATAATAATTTTGTCTTAAGAGTTTTTTCATTATTTTTATCCTTTGTTTTCGTTTTCATCATCCATTCCACCTTTCTCTACAATAGATAGTATATACCAAATTTACTATTTTGAAAATATTTTTTATTATATTTAATTTTTCCTTGAAAATACCTTTATTTTTTCTTAAAATACTCATATATTACATTTTTTTGTAGATTAAACGTATATTATAGACTATTTTTTAACTATAAACTTTCTTATTATACATAGAAAAAGAAAATCTCCCTAAACAAAGAGAGATTTTTTCATAATATTAAATTTATAAGAAAAATCTATTTTAGTCTTTCTTATAAGTTTTCTTGCAATGTTTATTGCTGCAATTATTTGCTTTCTTTTCTTTTTCTTGTTGAGAACTACATGAACAATCGTGTTTTTCACTCATTTTAAACTCCTCCTAAAATCATAGTTTAAATTTATCAATCTTAAATTTATCAATCTTAAATTTAAATCTAAAATTAATAAAAATATCTCAACAATAGTTTGTACATCATTTTAATAGTTATTCACTATTTCTAAAAATATCTTTTTTATAAAATCCAAACTTTTATTTCTTCATATGGATTAGTCTTTGCTAATCCAATTTTAGTTACTTGTCCACTAAACATCTTAAAATTATTTTGTAAAGTTTTAAATGCAATAATCATCTCTTCTTCACTTAGTTTTTTTCCTATTGTTGTATGAGGTACCCACTGCATTGGCATATAAAATTTATTAAAAGTTATATCACTAACAGATAATAAGGAGTCATTTATTAAAAATGATAAATTATGCAGATATTCATTTAAAACCGGCATTAAAAATATAACCTGTTTTTTGAAAACTCCAATAGAAACCCAATTCAAAGTACCACGTTTAATTTCTCTCATAACTTTATCAATTACATTTATAACTTTACTTTCTTCTTCTGTTTCAAAAGCTGAAATTGTAATATGAGGAGGTACTCTACCTTCAATCATATATTTATTACCACTTTTTTCAGCTACTTTATCTATTAATTGCTGTATAGTTTTTTCTATTTTTTCATCAAAATATAAAGATATTAAGTACATCTAGCACCTCTTTCACATGTAATTTGTAGTAAAAGCTAATATAGAATTCATTATTAAGATATATCCTAGATATGCTACATTGTCTATTTAAATGCAAATTTTAATGGATACATTTATAAATTAAAAATGTATCCATATAATAAACAAAATCATTTTTATTATATTTTATTTTAAATTATACAATTAAGCAAATATATCTTTTATCTCCGCATCAAGTTTATCCAAAATTCTAACACTTTCTTTTTCCCATTGATCAATGGATGAAATATTGTTAGATATCTGTCTGTATATATCTTCAACTTCATCATTTATATCATAAATATTATAATCATATACTATATCAATTTTATCAACATCAATTAAAGATTCAACTGTCTGTAAAGTTATAGCATTTTCTATTTCTATATATCTTTCTTTAAATTTTTCTTTAAGAACTTCCTTTTGTTTACTTATATATTTTGATTCTATAAAATTTACTCTAAGAAATTCTAAAAATTTTTCAAAATCTCCTGCGTTATTTAATGGTTCTAAAGTAAATAGAATTCTAAAGAATAGATTCCATGAAAACTCATTATTTATTACACTCTGAAAATACTCTCCTAATCTTTTTGTAAATTCATCTTCAAATTTAATTTTTCTTTCAAACATTATATCTGAATTAAAATCTATACTTTCATTGGTTATTTCACTCAGTCTTGTTAAAGCTTTAATAAGAACTTCAGTATACTTATCTTCTGATTCATAATCTTCTGATACAAATGCATACCTTATTATTGTTTCACAGGATTTTTTAAAATCAACGGTCATTCCAATAGAATTTTTCATTTTATTTGCAAATAAATCATATATAATTTTAGAAACTATATTTTCGAGGTGTTTCTTTCTTGAATCACTATCTGTTTTTTTCTTAGTTTCAAAATGATTAAAAACTGTTACAAGCTGTTTATCAATCATTGATAAATTGTTTTTTATTGATCCCATTATATCCTTTAAGAAATTATTTTCAATAATATAATTAGAGTTCTTATAAATTATTTCATGTTCTATTTCTCCCCAGAACATATTTACTAAAGACTTAATTTGAAGTTCAAAAGGAATATCATTTCCATTAAAAACATACTTACCATCAATTCTATATATAGTAAATCCATTTTTCTGCTTTTGAGGCTGTTTTCCTTCTAATTTTAAATAAAAGTTATCATCATTTTCATTATAATAATAATTACCATCACTATTTTTATTGAAATACTTCTTAAAAAATCTATAGATGTTCCTTTCATCGTCTGCAAATCTACATTCAATTCTTACACCTATTAAATCACTTAAATTATAAATAAGCTTGTTTCCATCTGGATATCGTTTATAGTACTTATTCCTAAGTATCTTTTCCTTTAAACTTTCTGGTGATTTTACTCTTGCAGAGATATTTAAAAATTCAATTGAATTTTCTTTAAGAATTTCAAAAAAATTGTCTTGTATTACAACAGATAATTCTTCTAAATCATCATACTTATCTTCAAGTTTAGCTATTGCTACATCCAAATATTCAAATTCCTTTATACTCAAAACTTTCCCTCATTTCTTTTCTTAAGTTCCATTTATTCAAATCAAAAAACATTTACTCTCATTTGAAAATGAAGAAACATATTTATATTTCCATATCTCATTTATATTCTTATATTTTTACATAAGATATATGTATTTTCATAAATATATCTTATAATACAATCCAATAACGCTGTATTATATCCTGCCATTTTTTCACTTCTCTTTCTAAAACAGCACCATTATTCACCATTGTCTTGGCTGATCCTAAATTAGTTTTACTACATGTAAGCAAAATCTTATCAAGTCCAATCTTTTTACATTCTTCTAAAGCAAGCTTTAACATTTCTGTTGCATATCCTTTTCGTCTTTCACCTTTGCGTATACTATATCCAATGTTTCCTCCAAAATCAAATAAAAACTCATTCAACTCATGCCTTATATCAATCATTCCAACCAATTCATTATCTTCTTGCCTTATTGCTAAAAAAGTAGTTGCTGGAACAAAACCTTCCTTAACTGTTTCTTTATTACTATTTTCCTTTATATGTTTCATCCATTGTTCATATGATTCAGTACTCTCTAATCCAGCAGTACCATCCATACTCTCACAATTTTTTCTAAATTCCTCTTTATATGAAATAACTTTATCTTTATGAGTAATATCTGGCAAAACTAATTTTAACATTCTTTATCCTCCATAAATAAAATATATATAAATTTTTTTAATATATAACTTTTATAATTTTAAGTTATTATACTTATTTTAAATTATAATTTATTATCACCTTTAAATATACTTAAATTTCAATAATTCCTACTATATATAACATTTATGTATAAAATTTTAATATAAAACCTAAACTATTCTTGAATATGAAAGGAGATTTAAGTAAATGAAATTAAAGAAACAATTTAAACAAATATTATGTGTTTTAGCTGTACTTATAGTTTTTAGTAATATTATTGGTGCTTCATCAGATTCATTTCCAAAAGAATTAAAAATAAATGTAAGTAAAAATGATATTTACCAAGTTGAATATGTAGATTTTGATATAAGTTCTCGTAAAATGAATATCAAAGGAAGAGATGAAGTTGCATACTGTCTTGAAATTGATAAAGATTATCCTGGAAATCAAGTATTTAAACTTAATGGATCACCTGATAAAAAAATATCTAATATAATAGCAGCAGGATATCCAAATAGATCTGCAAAAGATTTAAATGTATCTAATGATGATGAGGCATATTTTGCAACACAAGTGGCTATATGGAGTTATATTGAAGGTTACAATTTAAATAAAATCAAAGGAGATAAAAAAGTAGTTAATGCTATTAAAAAAGTTTATAACGATGGAGTAAACAATGCTTATACTAGTGATAATGAATATAAAGTATATACACCATCAAATAAATCCATACAAGAAGCAGTAGTTATTTTTACTAATAAAACTACACCTGAAGAACCTACAACTCCTGAACCAAAACCTGAAGAACCTACTGTTCCAGAAGAGCCTACTACACCAGAGATACCAACTGTTCCAGAAGTACCGACAGTTCCGGAAGTACCAACAGTTCCTGAAAAACCAGTAGTGCCTGAAACACCAACTACACCTGAAATAAAACCTGAAATTCCAACTACACCTCCAAGTATCACAGAAGATATTGATGGTGGAGAAAATAAAGTTGAAAGTACCGAACCTCATTACCCACCACAAGAAGGTTAATACACATAGCTTTGGCTTTATCAAAATAATCTTATAATAATCGATAAAAAGAGAATTCATTAATTAAACTGCCTAATTTTCAGGTTCAGTTTAAAATTTCGAATTCTCTTTTTTTCATAATAATAGTATTTTAAAATTTCATTTAACCTTTATTTTTTATTTTTAAAGCTATAAATGTTATTATAAATAAAATAACTAAAAATTTAATTACAGTTATATTTAAAAAAAGTATATTATAATCCACTAATTCACTCTCCTAAATAATTATTCACTCAGAAATCGTTCTACCACTTCTGGATCATAATGAGAAAAAAATAGACTTTTTCCTTTGTCCAAATCTCTAATTATCTTTTTATCCTTATTGGATAGTTCAAAATTAAATATATCAAAATTTTCTATCATTCTAGATTTTTGAATTGATTTAGGTATAACAACGATATCATTTTCTATTAAAAATCTTAAAATTATCTGTGGTACGGACTTTCTATACTTATTTGCAATTTTCAAAAGTATTTTATTTGAAAACATTTTATTTGCACCTTCTGCAAAAGGAGCCCAACCTTCATGCTGAACTCCATATTTATTCATGATTTCACGTTCTTTAATCTGCTGATAATATATATGAGTTTCTACTTGGTTTATAGCTGGTATTACTTCTTGAAATTTACATATGTCAATTAATCTATCTGGATAAAAATTGCTGACTCCAATAGCTCGTACCTTTTCACATTTATAAGCCTCTACCATAGCTCTATATACTCCGTAATAGTCCCCAAAAGGTTCATGTATAAGAATCAAATCAATATAATCTGTTTTTAATTTCTTCAATGATTCATCAATTGATACTTTGGCTTTTTCATATCCACTATTAGAAATCCATATCTTAGTTGTTATAAATAACTCTTCTCTTTTAACTCCACATTTTTTTATAGCATTACCTACACCATCTTCATTAGAATAAACTTGTGCAGTATCAATTAATCTATATCCAACAGAAATAGCATCTAATACACATCTTTCAGTTTCATCATTGTTAATCTGATAAACTCCATATCCTAAAATTGGCATTTCAATTCCATTATTTAAAGTTACATACTTCATTTTAAGCACCTCCATATATAAACATATGCTTAAAATCAAAATTAAACTCTTTCTATATATTAATGTTACCCATTTAACTCTACTAATTTTTTCTCTAATTCCTGAAAAAATTCTTTATTTTTTTCCTTAATCTCTATATTACTATTAATATAATCATTTATTTTCTCATCAGAATTTATATTTTCATTTAAATTATCAACCCATTTTCCTTCATCATCATTTAAGTTATCATAGTTAGTTATATACCACTTATTATCATTTTCTCTCAATATATATTTTTCACAAACATTAATTTTTCCTTCTATATCCTTCATACAATATGAGTATTGAACAACTACAAATGCCAAATCATCCCTAATATCTGATTCATATATATTTATGTCATTTATTTCAGTAATTTTGTATATTTCTATAAAACTCTGAGATTTATCCACATCATAATTAAAATTATAAAATTTTTTCAATGAAATTTCGTCTAAATCTAATATACTGTTTAAATATTCAGTTATTGTACTTTCAGGAGAATCCATTTTAAAATCTTGTATCTCCTCCATTTCCCCTAATGGTTCTGCTATTGTTTTTCCACTTTCCCTTAAATAATTACATCCAGTAAAAGTGCAGAGTATCAAAATACTCATAACAATATTTATTATTTTTTTCATTAATACCTACCTCTTTATTGTTTAAACATTATAATTTATTAAAAATATCTTTTTCCCCTATTTTGATATTTACTAATTAAAGTTGCTAAAAATATGTTTTATTTTATCATGTCAGTGCTTTCTTGTCAGTACTTTTCTTTTATGTTCATATTTATGTGTTGGTTATATACTATATAGATTATATTCTAACTAATTTCTTCGTATATTATTTAATGTAATTATAACTATTGTTTATGATAATAAAACCAGATAACATTCACAATAAAAATCAGTACTCTATGGTAATTTTTTAAAGAAATGCTCTCTGGTTTATTATTAATTAATATTCTTTTTATTATAAGGCTATTATCCTCAAACATTTCCAAGTTTATTTTCAAACTCGTTAATCATTGTCTGAGTAAGACTTATAAGCAAATCTCTTTCTGGAAGCTCATCATATCTAAACCATGTTCCCTCAGCAAGTTCCTCTTCTTCAAGAGTTATTTTTTCATCACCATCAAGATCTGCAAAAAATCCCATAAGAAGAGTGTTAGAAAATCCCCATGGCTGACTTCCAAAGTATCTTAAATTTTTCACCTTAAGTCCAACCTCTTCCATAACTTCACGCTTTACAGTATCCTCTACAGATTCTCCTACTTCTACATATCCAGCAACTAACGCATATTTTCTGTAATTTCCTCTTGAATATCTTGTAAGAAGAATCTTGTCCTTGTTTATTACTCCAACAATTACAGCTGGAGCTATTGATGGATATAATATATTGTTGCAACTTTTACAACATAGTGCTCTTTCCTTATTATAAATCTCCATCTCATTTCCACATACACTACAATATCTATTTTTTGAATACCAGTCATACAAATGCTTTCCAGTAACTCCTCCAAACGCTGCCCATTGTGGCTTAAGAGTTCTAAATATTGACGTATTCTCTCTAGTTAAAAAGCTATACTCTTTTTCATTAAAATCTTTCAACATAAAAAAGTTCATATTATCTATTTTAAAAAGATAAATAAGTTTATCATGTGAAATCACAACTGCGTTTTTTAAATCTTTATATTTAGGTATATATATTTCATTGTTATCCTTTTTCATAAAAACTTGGTTTTTTATAAATATTAATATATAATCTTCATCCTTAACGACTGTTTCCTTATTATATATATTATCATATCTGTATGGTGCTATTTCATGAATCATTTGTTAACGCCTCCAATCCAATGTACTTATAATTATAAACTACTTTAATATAAAAATATATATCAATAACACATTACTATCTTATCTCTGAACCTATAAAAAGCATTCTCTTTAATATAAGAAAATGCTTTTTTAATATAGACTTTATTAGGATTTAAAAACTACACAAAGGATTTTTAATTATTATAATATTCTTTTAGATAATTATATATTATTAATTATTTTAACTTTTAAAATACATTCTAATGTCCTTTGTGTTTTTCTCTTCTTTTATACTTTTTAAGTTCATATAATTTCTGTTTTTCACTCTCTTTTTCTTCTTTAGATTTCTTCTTTCTTTCTATTTTGTTTTCCTCATGCTGAGCTTTTAAAGCTGCCTGTGCCTTAGTACAAATTCCTTTGTTCTGTACTTCTTTTTTTATAAGTTTTTGAATCCTTTTGGGATTAATTTTTTCAAAATCACTTGTAATTATGACATCTTTTTTATCATCTTCAATGATTTTAAATTTTAACTTATAATAGTTTTGTAATATAAAATCATAAACTTCTGCATCTTTAGGTTCAGCACCAAAAGTAACTTTGCAAACTTTGTAATCCTCCCCTTTAGATTCTTCAAATACTCCTATCCAAAATGGATTATTAAATAGAATAGTAAGTTTCACTGCATTTGCCATGATTTTTTTCCTCCTGAAAATAAAAAATTCCAGAGAACGGACAACCCAGGAGGGCAGGTTACTGCTATTAAAATAATAGATTCTGACTACCAACAGAATAGTGTTTTTATCTCCTTTTATTATTATAAACATTTTTTCTTAGTTTATAAAGTATATAAAAAATCTAAATTGTTATACTATATCTCTATCAAGATAAATAGCTTCTTCTTTCTTGTTCTTTTCTCTTTTTAAAAATCTTAAAAGTTCAGAATTAGCTATATCATTACTCTTTATACTATTTAACTTGTCCAAAGTATAGGAGCATTCACCGCATATGTCAATACCAATTACATTTTCCCTTATTATTATATTATGAAGTATAGTTTCAAGTTCATTAAGATTCATTTCTCCTTGATTCCAATTTGTATCTACAACTTTTTCACTAAGAACATCCTTATCTATTGAAATATAAATTGGATTATTTTCAAATTTATACTTATTATCATCCCACATATAAGCTGAATCTTTATCAATACATATTACATTCTCTTTATATTGTGAATCTATTAATTGTTTCTCTTTTTTTCCAAGTCCTATGAGTATAACATTCTTTAGGTATCTGTTGGTTTCAAGTGAGTTAATTACCCATGATCCACAGCTTAATATATTTCCAAGTGCTGGTTTTTGCATATCAGAGTGATAATCAAAAACCACAAGATTAAAATTTTCTTGTATTTTTTCCATCCAAAATTGAGATACATAATGATAATTTCCAGAATCAATGAAATGTATCCCACTAGGCTCTAAATCGGCTATTTCTTCTTTTATTCTTATTTCAGCGTTAGGATTACAATAACAGTTTGTCCCTAAAATATTACTACAATCTCTCCAATTTATACATTCACTTTTATAAAAATTTTCTTTCTTATAAATATCACTGAAATTCATAACCGTAATATATGGATTTTCATCTTTCCTCAAATTCATCAAACTTCCTCCATTTATACTGATATATTTTATTAATCATACATACTTTTCCTATTATCAATAATAAGGCTTATTTAATTATATGTAGAATAATATATATTAATAATTATAACCTTAATTACATCATTTGTTAATTTATCTAATAAATGAATCCACTTTAAAAGTGAACTAAGTTCACTTTTAAAGTCATAATTCTAACTAAAAAAGAAACTATATTCAATAATTAATTGAATATAGCTTCCTCCTCTTAATGTAAGATCTTGTAAACACAAACTATCTTTCTTCATTCATTTCTCTAACAAATTCCCATGTCTCTCCATAATCCTTAGATTCATATAATCCAACAACTCCATTATTATAATCTCCCATACTTCCTTGACCTACAGTAAGATATAGTACTCCATTTTCCTCATAAGGTATTTTAGGAAAAACAAATGGATTATAACATTTTCCGTTGATAAGAGAAATATTCCTTGTGGGTATTTCAACTTTTGTATATGAATTTCCTCCATCCCCTGTTTTATAAAGAACTCCATACTCGCCTCCGCTTTTTGACAAAGATAAAAAACCAAGTTTTTCATTTATAAATGTCATTCCATCTGCAGTTCCCATGTCACCATTAAAAGGATCTTCATTGATAATATTCCAAGTTTCTCCTCCATTATAAGTACCATATAATGAATAACTTCTACTTCCTAAAGATGAACCAGTTATTAAAAGTTCATATCCTTCATCATCTGATAAAAAATATTTTTCTAATCCTTCATCACTTTGATAATTTACATTTAAACCTTCTGAGATATTTTCTAAATCTCTTACCATATTATAACGTATAGGACAATATTCGCTTTCCTTTCCTGGTATATAAAGAGACACAATATATCCAGTCATGTTACTGGATACATATTTATCATTTTTCATATTACCATTGCTATCAATATATTCTATTCCCTCTTGACTATATTCAAAATTTCTTTTTCCAGAATAGCTAACTTCATATTTATCTTCTCCAGGCCATTTATTTACATCATTTTTTAAATTAACAACTTTCATGGTCTCTATAAATGGATCCAAACTCTTGTCTTTGCTATAATCATCATTAACATCCCCATTTAAATAAATAGTAATATTATTAGATTTTTCATAATCATAACTTATTAGAAAACTTTTTAGTTGCTTTTTTTCATCATTTCCATATAAAAAGGTGTCAAATGAAGTTATTGTACCATCTTCCTTAAAATTTACAACAAAGTTTTTCGACATATATAAATCTTCTGGCATGTCTACCTTTTCTCTTATATCTGAAAGTATACCTTCAACTCCATCATCATATATATTATTGTGGGTAAAATCAACTGTTTTCTTATTAAACAATTCTTCAAGAAACCACGACAGCTTCCCATTATATTTAACAGCACTACTATATATTTCTGCACCATAAAATAGTGTTGTTCCTACAAGAATAAAAATTGCTAAGTAAGACCAAACAGATTTTAGAATGCTTTCTTTTTTTGTTTTTTCATTTATCATATGAACATCATACTTCAATATTTTGTTTTCTAATTCATACTTCTGCTCTTTCTCTTTTACTAATATTTCAACTTCATTTTTATCCTTTAATACTTTATATAAATATATTA
Organism: Clostridium butyricum; assembly: GCF_006742065.1. Lineage (NCBI taxonomy): Bacteria > Bacillati > Bacillota > Clostridia > Eubacteriales > Clostridiaceae > Clostridium > Clostridium butyricum. The sequence continues at coordinate 29,474 of NZ_AP019717.1, forward strand.
TAAACCACACAATTAAAAATATAATACATAGTGATAATATCATTATATTTACATTGCTTTTCCCATACATACACAATTTATATAGGTTATACCATGTAATAAAATATATAAGTAAAAATAGTGGATTAATAATCATACTTATAAGTATTTTAGCTTTTTTATTGATATTCATTTTTCATATAAATGAAAGCCTTACATAAATGTACTTTCATCTAATCTCCTTTCTTTATTAGTCATGAATATAACAATATTTTATCAAATAAAAATATAAATGAAATAAATTTAAGAAAAATTTAAGTTTTATAAATTATATATCACAAAAATAACATATGAATAATATATTAACTAATAATGTATTGTTTAAATTGCAAGTTATATTAATTTTTCATATATAAAAAGATTTTATAAAACTCAAGGAGGTAATGAAATGGATTCTTGTAACTGTTACAATAATATTCAACCTACATTAACAAATGAAGAAAATGCTGGCTTTAGGCAAGCTCGATGTGGAATTCGATATTCTGCAACAGTTAATAATCATGACTGTAAAGGAAATAATTCATTTTTCATTCTTTATAACCCTTTGCATTCCATGAAAGATATATATTTAGTAAGTGTTGTTCATACAAATACATCAACTTCTTCAGTAGTAGTAAATGCTTACTGCAACTGCAATGATACACTTCCTCCAAATATTGCGCGATTGAATAGCATAAGTAACAATAATACAAGTTATTGTGATGATCCATGTGCAGCTCAGCTTTATAGTGGCCATAATATAGGATTTGTAAAAAACACTCCCTTGCTAATTTACGCAGTTAAGTCAAATGAGAACTTTGTTAACACAATCAATGGAGGAATAATCCTCTGTCCTGGTTCTTATTATCTTGAAGTAACAAAAGGATTTGCAGATTCTGGAGATGGTCGTCAGTATTCAAGTATAAGCTGGTGGGAACAACCAATCTGCTGTAGACAATAATAAAAGATTAAGTGTTTATATCTTCTTAATATAAACATTAAAAAGGTGAGTAGAATTTATTTTTTTGTTAATTCACTCACCTTTTAATATACGGTTATTTTAATTTATATAATTTAAGACAAAATATATATAATAACAGGACATATACGATTTACTTACAATATCTCTCTTTGTAAAGTGTATATGTCCTGATTTGATGTATTATATAATTTATTTTTTTGCTTATTGCTAAATGTTATTATGAAGCCAGTAATGTTATTATATGCATTTTTTTATCTTATATGCATTTTTTCATAAATTTATTATTAAATTTTTCTATTCTTATACTGTTTAATATATGAATTCCTATAAAAAGAATAAACAAGTTGAATACACATAAAACACCATATAACTGGTTCACATATTATTACTCCAAAATACTTAAGTGTTGGAATAAGGAAAATTACAAAAAGTACTTTTCCTATTAATTCTATAATACTGGATATAAGAGGAACAACTTTTTTTCCTATACCTTGGAGTGCATTTCTTAAATTTAGCAAAACTCCTAAAACGCAGAAAAAAGGTGCATTTATCATAAGATATTTTGCTCCATTTTCAATTACTATTAATTCATTTGATCCAGAAAGCACCTTAACCATTGTTTCTGCTCCAAAAAACAGAATTATAGATATAATAATACTCCATAAAAGAGCCACTATATTTCCATATCGGACAGCTTTTCTTATTCTATAGCCTTGATCTGCCCCTTTATTCTGAGATACAAATGTAGCTAAAGATAATGATATTGTAGATACAGGCATCATACAAAATGCAAAAAGTTTTCTTGCGGCTGTATGTCCTGCTATTATTAAATATCCTAAACTATTAATAGCAGTTTGAAGTATTACTGTTCCAGTTGATACAATTGAAAGCATAAATCCCATAGAAAGACCTTGTCCAAGTAATTCTTTATATAGTTCCTTATCAAAAACAAAATGATCTTTTGATGGTACCAGTATTGGATTCTTTTTATAAATATATATGATACATAAAATTGATGATACTCCCTGAGCAATTACTGTGGCAACTGCCGCTCCAAAAATCCCCATATTAAATTGTGTAATAAAAATAATATCTAAAATTACATTTAAAATAGATGATACCATTAAAAATATAAGAGGCATTATGCTGTTCCCTATGGCCCTTAGAAGACCTGCAAATAAATTATATGCAAACATTACTCCTACACATAGTGTAAGTGTTGATATATATGAATATGATTCATATATTATTTCCTCAGGTGTATTTAAAAACTTTAAAAGTGGAAATAAAAATAGTACTGATATTATCATAATTATTATTGTAACAAGAATTCCTATAATTATTGAACCTGCAACTGATTTTTTAAGCAGTGTTTCATCATTCGATCCATAACTCCTTGCAGTTACTATGCTTAATCCATTACCTATTCCAAGTGCAAAACCTACAAGTAAATCATAAACTGCAGTACATGCTCCTATAGCTGCAAGCGATGTATCTCCAAGGAAATTACCTACAATCATTGTGTCCATCGTATTATACAACTGTTGAAATATATTAGAAACTAAGAGAGGTATGGCAAAAATTATTAAAGATTTCAATATACTTCCTTTAAGTAAATCTGTTTTTAAACTAATCATATGATGTTCTCCTATCTTATGCACTAAAGCTTTAAATCATAATTGGAAATGTTTACTCGAAATAATATAATCACTCCAAATCATCACATAAATAAACATATACTCCAAATATAGACTCATATAATATATACTGTCAAGCATTTGTTAAATTTTAGTATCAAAATAACTCAATGCACCAAAACTGCTGAATTTATAAAAATCCTCCAATGTAAAAATTCTTCTCTCTCCCCATGTTGAAAAATCCAAATATGTCTTGTCCCCATTTTCAAAAAGCTTTGTTACAGTCATCCAATGCCAGTCAAATTCCTTAAGAACATTATTTTCAAGCATAAGCAATGCTACTGGTTTATTATTGGTTAAAGCTATCTTTATAAAATTCTTTAGTTCTTTAAAATTATATTTTGTTGTAATTGCATGAGATTCTGCTTTTACATCTTTATCCTTAAAAAACTCAATCACTCTATCATTAAAATAATTAATAGATATTACTCCTTTTGATGGATCTGGATGAATATATTCTGCAATACTCTCCATGTGATTAAGAAAATTACTTTTACTCATATCTTCATAATTGTATATATTTTTATTTTTTATTGCAATTGCATAGTATGCTGTTATATTTGCGGCTGCAACTATACTGCATCCAGCCTTTTTTAAATCATCACAATTAAACCATTTCTGTGCTCCTCCATAATAAGGTCTTTTTCCATCATATATTTTCAAAAAGTTATTTTTTAAGATTATAGGCATGTCCATATATTAAACCTCCAAATAAACTATTCTTATAAAATAGTTTATTTGTGCTAGTTAACATATATACTACTATTTTTTTGGATATTAATACCTTTTTAACATATAAATAACCTCATTTTAATAATACTGTGTTTATATTTATAAAAATTATGAGAAAATTTAAGTATAAGTTATTTAGTTAAGGAGGATTAAATATATGACTGTTAAAGAACTTACTACAAAGACAATAAATGATATTCAAAAAAGAAGGTCAAAAAAGGAAAATGAATATAACGCATACGTAAATGAACGATATTGCAAAAAAATAAGAAATTGGAGTGTCCGAGTAGGAGGTTGTCGTTGGTAAATAATTAATTTTAATATATTATTAGACTTTACACATTATATTTTTTCATTCTAACTTATTTAAGGCAGTTCTTTAAAAATTCTAAAGAACTGCCTTTTTATAAATATAATTTATATTCATATTTTATGTTTATTCATCTATACTCCTTACTAAAACTCATTCTCTTCTTTACTAAATTAATTATTAGTGGTAATATGAACATTCCCATTGCCCCTAAAATTATAACATCAAAATTTTCTCTAATTATTCTTATGTTTCCAAAAAAGTATCCAAGTAAGCATATAGTAATAACCCATAACATTCCTCCAAATGCATTGAAAGAAATAAACCTTCCAAAATTCATATTTTCTATTCCAGCTACAAATGGAGCTAGCGATCTAACTATTGGCACGAATTTTGCAAATATCATCATCTTATAACCATACTTACTATAAAATCCCTCGGTTTTTTCTACATACTCTTTCTTAATATAATTATTATCCAGCATCTTCCTTCCCAGATTAGTTCCTATACCATAATTTAAACTATCTCCTAATACTGCTGCTATAATAAGTGTAATTATTAATATGTATATATTAAGCATCTTTAAAGCTGCAAATGTTGATGCTGCGAATATCAATGAATCACCTGGCAAAAATGTCATTATGACTAATCCTGTCTCAAGAAAAATCACAATAAATAATATTGCATATGTTCCAACACCACAGTGCCGTATCATCATCCCCAAATACTTATCAAGATGTAAAAATACATCAGGCATACAACTTAACAATCTCATACTTTCCTCCCATTTCTATATGAAAATATAGAACTCTGACTTTAAATTTAATTATATGCAATTTTCCTTAAATTTACACGATTTATAAATTAATATTTTCTTAATTATTTACTTACAATCCATTTTAATACATTTTCACAAAATTACTAGATACATAAAAAAACTTTTACAGAAATAATATTTTAAGTCTGTAAAAGTTCTTTATCTACAATCTATTAATCATACTAAAACTTCTATTCAATATGGTTACTTATTCTTGAATTGATTTTAACAATTAAATTTTAAGCTCTTTATATAAACTTTAATTTACAGGTTTAAAATCAACAAACTCTTTAACTATATCATCTACATTTTCTATTCCTATGTTATAATAATATATTTCAAAGAAATAATACATATTATCTTCTTTCCACTGATATACTATCTTATTATCGCCTTTGTCAGCATATCTGTAAACATCCATTCCATCTATAGATAATTTATCAGCTTTTACTGTAGTAGTTTCACCATTTTCTCGGGCATATCCAGTACGTGAAATCTCTTCATACTCATAATTATCATTATCCTTTGTCTGAATAAATACTATAGTTCCTTTATCATATGAATAATAACTAAATAAACTTTTACCCATATGATCAATATTAGTAAAAGAATCGGATATTTTAATATAATCATTAATCTTTATAGGTAATTTAGGAGTGTATCCAAGAGCTTCTGTTGCCTTATTTAAATCGTCTTTATCATAAATATTTATTAATGATTTAGGAACTCCATTAGCTTCTTTATCAATTGAATAATTTACATTAACAATTTCCTTTGGATTCTTTAATGAATTCGAAATTTTTCCAATCTCTCCCTCACCAATACTTCCATCTTCATTATTGTCATAATTCATACAATACCATACGTCACCGTCTTTCCAAGCAAAATATTTACAGGATTCAGGTTTAGCGAATGTATACTTTGTTGAGTCGGTCAAAGTAATGTATAACCCTTGAATACCATCTATAGTCTTTGAGTTAGTTGAAACAATAGCATCTTCAAAACTCTCTTTAAATTCATTAGTAAGTGTATCCACAGGATCACCTCTAAAAGCCTCTATTGAATACCACTTTGCACTATTTTTATCACTAAACTCTAGTTCCAATTTATTATTACCATCATCTGAATTAAAAACTCTTATTGAATGAACTTCATTACCTGGTATCACATAATCAGGCACTTTGTAATCAAATCCAATATACTTTCTCACTTTATCTAGATTATAAAATTCCTTAAGTTTTGAATCAATTAAAATATTATTATTTAAGCTTAGTTCTGAAATATTACATACAGTTTGATCATTTGAACTTAAAACTGAATTATCCTTCTCAACTATAACATTATCATTTAAATCATATGCATAAACTGGTATAGCACTATATAGTATGGAGCATGCTGCTAAAGAACTTATGATTTTTAAACTATACTTTTCATAAAACTTCTTTCTTACCATAATAACTTCCCCCTTATCTTATATGGTATCTTTTCATTGTACAATACTTATATCTTATATTTAAATTTCTTCATTAGATTATATACTTTTATATTCTTGTTAAATAAATATATAAAATCTTAGATTAAAGAACAAACTTTTCTACGTAATATTTATTGTAATAAAAATCATTTTTTACTAAGTTTACCATTCGAAAATGATAATTTCCACAAAGTTATCTTAAGTATTTATTACATTTTTAATCAATATATACTTTTTAATAAATATAAAGTTAATATAACATAGATATTTATTAAAACTTTGAATACAATATTTTATTATCTTAATTATTGTAATTTATGAACTTCTTCTTCGATGATTGTTAAAATCATCTTTTTTCCAAATTCAAAGTAGGCATCTAAATCAATTCTTTTTTCATCTACAAGATATTGAATTGTAGCACCTTCTAAATATGAAACAATTTGATATGGCAAACATTCATTAGCCTTATCAGACAATTCTGGTTCATACTTTTGAAGCATACCACGTATTTCCTTTCTCCATCCTTCAAATGATTCTGCAAAACAATCTTTCATTTCTTTATTAATACGCCCCTGTACCCAAAAATCAACCTCTGCATAATCATATTCCCTATATTTTAAAATGAATGCTTTCTTTTGAGCTATAAACACATCAAGCTCTTCTTCTAATGTATATTCCTTAATATTTTTCCTATAATTTTTTCTCAGTTCTAAACATTTTTCAAGAACTGTTCTTTGAAGTGCTGACATAAGATCACCTTTTGTTTTAAAATAGTAGTGAATATTTGATTGAACCATCCCTGCTTTTTCTGCAATAAGATGCATTCGTGTTCCACTTATTGTATGCTCTTTTACAACTGCCAATGCAGCTTTTAATATCTTATCCTCATTCTTCATACTAATTTCCTCTTTTAAATAATTATAAACTTATTTTCTTTGAATAAATATGAAAGAGGCTGTACACTTAAAGCGTTCAACCTCTTTGCTGAAATCAATTTAAATAACTATTTTACATATTAACGTTCTTCTCTAAAATATGGTTTACCTAATGACTCTGGTGGTTGATTTTCCTTCTTACTCTTTATACTTGTAAGAATTAAAACTACAATAGTAACTACATAAGGAAGCATTTTTACTAATTCCTGAGTACTTCTGCTTAATCCAGGAATATATAGATAGAAAATATATAGCGCACCAAATACAAATGACCCTAAGATTGAGTTTATAGGCTTCCATAATGCAAAGATAACAAGTGCAATAGCTAACCATCCTCTATCACCAAACCCATTATTTGTCCACGTTCCACCTAAATATTCCATTACAAAATATAATCCACCAAGACCACTTATAGCTCCTCCCAGAATCGTTGCACCATACTTATATCTAGATACATTAATTCCTACTGAATCAGCCGTTGCCGGGTCTTCTCCTACAGCACGTAAGTTGAGACCTATCCTGCTCTTTTTTAAAAAGATTGATAATAGTATTGCTATCATAATAGAAAGATATGTTAAAAAGCCATAAGAAAATAACAAATCTCCTATTATAGGAATTGTAGATAAAAATGGAATCTTTGCTTGATATGCACTTGCAGTCACAGAAACAGATATTTGTCCAACACCACCTGCAAGGCTGCTTATAGATCCTCCAAAAAAATTACCAAAACCAATTCCAAAAGTTGTAAGTGCAAGACCAACTACATTTTGATTTGCTCTTAATGTAATTGTGAGAAAGCTGTAAATAAGTCCTCCTAACGCTGCACATCCAAGTGCACATGCAAAGGATATTAGAAATCCAATTATTACACTTGGATTACTGTTCCCATTTTCATAGAAAAAAGCTCCCATAAGTCCTGCAATTCCACCCATATACATCATTCCAGGAATACCCAAGTTTAAATTCCCAGATTTTTCAGTTAAAAGTTCTCCTAAAGCACCAAACAAAATACCAACAGCTTGTGCAATAGCCTTTTGAATAAAAATTAAAACCACACTCATAAAGCTATGCCTCCTTCTTATTTTTTCTAATTTCTAGTTTATAGTTTATAAAAAATTCACAGCCAATAAGGAAAAATAATATTATTCCTGTTATAATATCAGAAGCATTTTCGTTAAGGTTAAACTGTGTTGCAATCTGAATTGAACCCTGTTGCATGAAAATTAAAATTCCTGAAACAAGTATCATTGCAAATGGATTGAACTTAGCCATCCATGCAACAATTATGGCTGTAAAACCAAATCCTCCTCCTGTGCTTGTAGAAATTGTATGGCTTGAACCACTTACTATAAGACTTCCTGCAAAACCACATATTGCTCCTGAAAAAGCCATTGTTTTCATTATTACCTTTTTTACATTTATACCTGCATAATGTGCTGTATCAACACTTTCACCAACTACAGATATTTCATATCCCATTTTGCTTGATTTTAAGAAAACAAAAATAAAAACTGTAAGTATAGCAACAAGAATGACATTTAATCCATAAGTCATTCCAAACACCTTTGGAAACCATCCTGCCTTTGTTGCCTTATTTATTATTCCTACAGTATTAGAACCTGCCGGATTCTCCCATATAACAATACAGCAGTTTACAATTTGTATTGCAACATAATTTAACATCAAAGTAAATAATGTTTCATTAGTATTAAAACGTGCCTTGAAAACTGCAGGAATAAGTCCCCATATCATTCCTGCAATAGCACTTACAATACATATACACATTATAAGAAGCCAGTTTGGAAGCGCATCACCAGCATAAATCATCAAAGCAGCCGCTGCTGTAGCTCCCATTAATATCTGTCCTTCTCCTCCTATATTCCAAAACTTCATTTTAAAAGCAGGCGTAAGTCCGATTGCAACACATAAAAGCACGGATAGTTCACGAATTGTAACCCATAGTCTTCTATTGTTTCCTACAGCTCCATCTATTAATCCTGAATACACTTCTAATGGGTTTAAGTGAGTAATTGGTACAATAAATGCTGCACATACAATAAGTGCTAAAATTAATGCTGCTACACGAATCATCCATGCTTTCTTTGTAGAAATTCCATCTCTTTTTACCATGTGAAATAATGGTTCTTTATGCATCCTTTAATTCCTCCATTCTATGTCTTGTCATTAAAAGACCAACTTCTTCCTTATTTGTTTTTCTAGCATCTAATATACCTGATACTTCTCCAGAGTTTAAGACTACAATTTTATCACAAAGTTCAATAAGCACATCAAGATCTTCAATAACACAGATAACTGCAACGCCTTTTTTCTTCTGTTCATTCATAAGATTATAAATAGTGTATGAAGAATTTATATCAAGACCACGAACAGGATATGCAAGAATAAGAATTTCTGGATTATTTGCTATTTCACGGCCTACAAGTACTTTCTGTACATTTCCCCCTGAAAGTCTTCCAACTGGCGTTTCTGTTCCGGGTGTTACAACTGATAACTTTTCAATTATAGAACGTGCAAGCTCTCTTGGTTTCTTACGGTCTACAAAAAATCTATTTTCTTTGTTGTAACTTCTAAGCATCATATTATCTGTCATTCCCATAGAAGCTACAAGACCCATTCCAAGACGATCTTCTGGTACAAATGATATTTTTATTCCACTTTTTTCAATATCAGATGCTTTTATTCCTAAAAGCTCAATATCCATTCCTTCTGTAGACTTATATATAATCGATCCACCCTCTAAATCCTGAAGTCCTGTTATAGCCTCTAAAAGCTCTTTCTGGCCACTTCCTGCTATTCCTGCAATTCCCAGTATTTCACCACTATTTGCAGTAAGTGAAACATTATTAAGTGTTTTTATTCCATCCGAATTTATGCAAGTTAGATTTTTGATTTCTAGTTTCTCAACTGGGTTTTCAGGTTTATTTCTTTCAATATTAAGGCTCACTCTTTCTCCAACCATCATTTCTGTAAGTGAAGAAACAGTTGCTTTATTTGTATCTACTGTACCTATATATTTTCCTTTTCTCAATACAGAAACTCTGTCTGAAAGTTCTAATACTTCATTAAGTTTATGTGTTATTATAATAATTGACTTTCCAGCAGCACGCATATTACGCAGTACTGAAAATAATTTTTCTGTTTCCTGTGGTGTAAGTACTGCTGTAGGCTCATCAAGAATTAATATATCAGCACCTCTATATAATACTTTAATTATTTCAACTGTCTGTTTTTCTGATACGGACATATCATATATTTTCTGATATGGTTTCAATTCAAAACCATATCTATCGCTTAAATCCTTAATCTCCTTTTCTACTTGTTCCATATTTAGCCTTCCACTACCTGGCATACCAAGGATTATATTTTCTGCAGCACTTAAAACATTAATTAATTTAAAATGCTGATGTACCATACCTATTCCTAAAGAAAAGGCATCTTTAGGTGAACGTATTGTAACTTCCCTACCATCTATAAAAATTTCCCCTTCATCTGGAAAATAGATTCCAGAAATCATATTCATAAGTGTTGTTTTTCCACTTCCATTCTCTCCTAATATAGAAAGAATCTCTCCTTTTTTAACACTAAGATTTATATTATCATTTGCAATCACCTTTCCAAAACGCTTTGTTACATTTTTTAATTGAATTGCATTTTTTCCTTCCATGAATTATCCTCCTAAAAAATCATAGAACTGCACAAAGCAGTTCTTATGATATTTCTTATAAAATTGTCCTAATTATTTGTTAATTCTTTTATTCCATCAATTTTAATATCAAATGACGGAGCTGATGTTTTTTCTGATTCATGATAATATCCATTTGATACTAAATCAGCATATTTTTTATAATCATCATTACTCTTTATTAAATCTTCAAGAGAAGAGCCATTCACTGTAAACTTACTTGTATCAAATACATGAATAGAACCATCTTTAATTCCTGATTCTACTTCCTTAACTTTCTCTTCAGTCCCTTTTGCAACAACATCTTTGTTTAATTCAGTTATGCAATCTGCCCCTTCTTTATATCCTTGACACCAATCAGTATCAATTGCTTTTCCATCAATTACAGATTTTACTGCATAAGTATAATAAGGTCCCCAGTTTATAGATGCTGAAGTTAAAGCTGTTTTTGGTGCTGTTGCTATCATGCTTACATTATATCCTACAATTGGAACTCCTGCCGCTTCACAAGCAGTTGCTGCACCTGTTGTATCAGCATGTTGACTTATCAATACACATCCGTCAGCAATTAAAGCTTCAGCTGTAGATTTTTCTAAATCTATACTTGCCCAGCTATTTGTGTATTTAACTTCCATTGTTGCTGCATCACAAACGCTCTTTACCCCCTGGAAGAAAGCTGTATATCCAGAAATTACTTCTGCATATGGGTAAGCTCCTACATAACCTATCTTACAATTTTCCTTAGTTATTTTTCCACTTTCAATCATTTCATTTAATTTTAAACCCGCAACTACTCCAGATACATAACGCGACTCATAAACTGCTGTAAAATAGTTATGCATATTGCTTAATTTTGAAGTTGCCGCTTTGAAACCTGTTGCATGACAGAATTGAACATCTGGATATTCTTCAGCTGCCTGTATCATATAATCTTCATGTCCAAAACTATTTGCAAAAATAATATTACATCCCTGCTCGGCTAAATCTGCTGCTGCATCATAACACTTATCATCTTCCGGAATTCCAGTCTTTTCAATAATCTGACTGTCTTTTAAACCAAGTTCCTTTTTCATTTCCTTGATTCCAGTCATATGAGCTTCTGTGTAACCTTCATTTTCATCTCCAACATAAATAACCCCTACCTTAATGTTAGATGCATCTACTTTAGTAGCAGATTTATCTTCTACAGAACTAGATGATTTTTCATCAGCGCTTCCTCCTCCTGATGAACCACAACCTACAAGCATTATTGCTGACATTGATAATGCTAAAATTAAGCTTATTGCTTTTTTCATAAATATTTTCCTCCTAAATAATACTAACAGCCAAAAGCTGTTTTTTGAGAAATATTTAAAACTTCAAAAGTATCTATTTTATTATTAACAGATAGTTTGTCCAAAAAATAAAGACGCCAAACATACATCCCTATATGTTCAACGTCTTTGTTGTATATAATATTCCTCTATTTACTTTTATTATAATGTCTTAATAATTTTTGTCAATAAAATTTTATCAACTAATCAATTTAATTTTCTTCATAAAATCACATGACATAATTACAATAAATTATAATATATATAGCCTTGAAAAGTTACCTGTGACAAATACAATTAATGTTGAAATCACCATATAGTTTCTAGATTATAATTGTAAATTTCATAGCACAACATATATATGATATAATTAAACAAAAATATTAATACAGGAGATATAATGGATTCTAGATTTAAAGTTAAACAAATTACAAAATTATATGAAAGTTGTGACAAATGTGGATTACCCATAATAAACTGTATCTGCAATATAGTACCAAAAATTAAAACTAAGTCAAAGATATGGATATTATCAACAGAAAGGGAATTTCGTAGACCTTCAAATACTGCAAGACTCCTAAAGCTTGTAAATCCTGATTCTACTGAATTTTTCTTGTGGGAGAGGACAAAATCTCCAGAAAAATTAATTGAACATATTAATAATAATTTTTTTCAAACATATATCCTCTTTCCTATAGATGATGATTTACAAGAAAAAGACTTTATAAATATGAATTTATCTAACAATTGGAATATAGATTATAAACAGTCTAAATATGAAATTTCATATAAGACTCCGGCATTTATCCTTCTTGATGGAACCTGGAAGGAAGCTGCAAAAATGTTCAGAAGAAGTGAATATTTAAAGAATATACCTAAAATTTCACTAAAACCATCTTACAATTCTGAATACACCCTTAGAAAAGGGGCATCCAACGGAGAGCTTTGCACTGTAGAAGCTGCCATTGAAATTCTTAAACTAAATGGCGAACTTGAAAATGCAAAAATCATAAAAGATGTTTTTGATTTATTTATGAAAAGTTTTAAAGCTGGATCTAATGGAGTTAGGGTAAGTCCTAAATCTATACAGTCCTAAATATTAAAATTTATACAGATATTTTAAATAATAAAAAACACCTGCTATGTAATTCTACGCTATCTATTTTAAGTAACGTTTCTGAAAACATGCAGGTGATTTTAATTTATAATTTTTATTTTAGTATTATCTGCTACTAATTTTATTTATCATTTTTAGCATAAAAATAGCTTGCAACAATTGGTACTATGGCAGCTATCATGATAGCTATAAAAAATACAACTGCTTTTATATTACCATTTAAAAGAAAACTAGATAATATACAAACAATTCCTGCTACTACAAAGAGCTTGCCACCCAAACGATGTGTCTTCCTCCATGAAACTTCACTTGAAAGAGTCCAAGGAGTTTTGATTCCATAAAAAAAGTTACTTTTTGACTTTGGAAGATAATTTCCAATAACAATGAATAATACTCCAACTATTAAAGGAATTATCTTTTCTATTGAAATACTGTATCCTAAAGCTACTAATAAAGTAACTGTATGAATTACTAAAAAGAAAGTAAGTAGCATACTTACAATTACTGAATAACTCTTATCAAATTTTTCGTAGTTTTTCTTTCTAGGGTCTATCTTGGGTAGAAACTTCATTCCAGACCATGTAAATATCATTATTACAGGTGCCATAAATGCTCCAAAGGCCTTTGGAGCATATTTATCAATTTCCCCCATTGTATTCCAGTGTATTGGAACTAAATCTGGCAATTTATTGTATACTATTATTGTTAATAGTATACTACACACTATAACTATCACATTATAAATATCACTTTTCTTTTTATACATAACTAATTCTCCTCATTGTCTTCCTTTTTATCAGATAAATCTATAAACCATCCTATAACTTCTTCAAAGATAGAAGTATTTAAAGAGTAATAAATAAACTGTCCCTCTCTTTCATCAGTAACTAAATTTGCCTGTTTGAGTATACTGAGATGATGTGAAATGCTTGCTTTAGTAATATTAAAATAATCAGCTATTTCTCCAGCTGTTTTATCCTCTTCTTTTAGCAGCTCTAAAATTTTTCTTCTTGTTTTATCGGATAGAGCTTTAAAAACCTCATTAAATGCCAAAGTATGTCCTCCCTAACTTATTATTTAGATATTTAGATAATATTCTAAATATCTAAATGAATCTTATCACACAAATTAATAGTTTTCAACATCTTTAAATATTATATTTAGTTTATCCATATACATTAAAAGCAAATAAAAAAAGAAAACTACCTGCTGAAAAATTCTGCAGGTAGTTTTCTTATCTTATTTCTTCTACACACCCTATCCCTAAAGATTCTGGTCCAATGTGACAACTGACACTAAGTGAAAGAGGATATAATTCAATTTCATATCCAGGAAATTCTTCTTCTAATTCACTTTTCCAAAGTTTTCCAAGTTCTATATTACTCGTATAAGCTGCATAGATTTTCATTGTATCAATATCTGAAAATCTATCCTCAAGATCCTTACGTATTGCCTGTTTCATTATTCTTCTTGCTTGCTTCATTCCTCTTACTTTCTTGAAAACATCAAGTTTCTTACCTTGAATTTCTAAAACAGGTTTTATGTTTAACACTTTTGCAACTGAAGCAACTGCTGGTGTTATTCTTCCCCCTTTTTTTAGATAATCTAAATCATCTGGAGTAACATAAATACTTGATTGATATTGTCTGTCTTCTAAAATCTTTTTAATTTCTTCACCAGACATCCCTTTTTTTGCAAGGTTAACTGCATCTTTCACAGACTGTAGCTGCGTTACAGAAATCCTTCTATTGTCGACAACATGCACTTTGTTATCATAATCCTGTGATAACACTTCGGCAGTTTGACAACTTCCACTAAGTGAACTTGACATTGGAATATATATTATTTCTTCTTTTTCTTTTAAAAGTTCATCCCATATTTTCATAACATCTCCAGGAGCTGGCTGTGATGTATTTACTTCTGAGTTATCTGCTAAATGTTTATAAAATCCATCTGCATCCAAATTTACTCCCTCAAAATAAAGCTCTCCGTTTATATAAAAAGGCATAGGAATAATAGTAACTCCTAAGTTTTCAGCCTGTTCTAGTGTCATTCCGCTATTAGTGTCTGTTACAATTGCAATACTATTACACATATAAATTCCTCTCTTAATTACGTATTCTAGTACATATTTTATATATATATATAGTATTATTCAACTTACAATAATATTCAAAGTGTAGTTTATCGTACATATTAATTTAAAATGTACATTTTCTTTTGACATTAGTATATATTAACTGACAAATATCACATACTAATTATTGCTTGAATATATACTAATTTTATTTTTAGTTATATAATATTAACTATACTATATAAATCGAGGTTAACTAATGAAATCAAAAGATATACGTGTTCAAAAAACTAATAAAAGTATTGAAGATGCCTTTTTAAATCTTATAAAAGAAAAATCTTTTTCAGAAATTACAATAAAGGATATCTGCAGTAAAGCTATGATAAGCCGTTCTACTTTCTATGCTCATTATAAAGATAAATATGATTTACTGGAACACTTTTTTGAAAAAATAATATCTAATTTTACAGCTCTTGGTACTAATTACTTCTGCGATAAATCAATGACTTTAAAAATAGAAACGGCAACTGAACTCCTTAATTATGTTTATGAAAATTCTCATATATTTAAAATTTTTCTTCAGCTCAATGAGCAAAATCTTGACTTATTTAATAGATTAACAAGCATTATAACAAAAGGCTGCTTTGATTATTTTGAAAGAACTAATAAAGTTGATAAATATAATCTTGGAAATGAGTATATTTCACATATTTATACATCTATTATCATGAACTCTATAAGATGGATTTCTGTAAATCAAAATAAGGATGACATTACTGGTATATTAAAATTATCATCAGACATAAATAAATATTTTTTACTTTAAAATACAATATATTTTCTAAACTTAAATTAAAATTTTTTTATAGATAATTAGATTCTTTTTATTGTTTTACAATATAATCTAAATATGTAATTATGCACCATATACTGTAAAACCAATAATTTATTTATTAAAAATACTTATATATAACTTCTGCAACTCCGTCATTATCATTGGAACTTGTTAATTCATTACTTATTCTCTTAACTTCATCGGGCGCATTTGCCATTGCAATTCCATTACCTGCAGCTTTAATCATATCAACATCATTATAGTTATCTCCGATTGATATTGTATCTTCCATTTTAATTTTAAAAGAATCACATAATACCTTCATTGCACCAGATTTTGTTGCATCAAGGTCCATTATCTCTAAATACGTATCTTTTGATTTATATATAGACAGCCCTTCATATTTTTCTGAAATGCTATCCTTTATTTCATCAATAACCTTAGAATCACCCATACATAAAATTTTATGTACTACACTATTTTTTTCACATATATCTTGTATTTTTCCAAAAATCGGATTAACAGAGGTAATATCGCTTTCCTGAGCTATCCATTCATCTTTTTTATTATCTGCTATCCATTTATCATACGAATAATAGCTTGTACTAACATTTTTCCATTTACCATCTATATAATTCTTTATTTCTTGTGCTTTTTCAATCCTAATACCTATACTAATAAGATATTTTCCATTACTATCAATAACAAGTCCTCCACTATAACATACAATTGGTGAATTTACATTTATCTCTTTCTGAACCTTCTTTATTCCCTGAGGCATTCTTGCTGACACTAATACAAAAGGTATATTTAATTTTTTTAATAATACTAGACTTTCTTTATTCTTTTCACTCACTTCATGACTACTATTTAGCAATGTTCCATCAATATCGCTAAATATTATTTTAAATTTTCCCATAATACATCTCCACTTCTAATAAAATTTAGTTCTTAAATAAATTTATTTAGTTAACAGTATCTTATTATTAATTCTAAAGTAATAGACTATGTATCATGAATATAACTTCCTCTCACATAGCCTATTGCTTTTATATATAAATATTTAATTGTTTATGAGTGTTTTAAACTACTTCTACTATTGATAATATTTTTTCAATATTTTTTTGTCCATTCTTTATTCCCATGTTTATAAAAATTGCTGCTATGACAAAAATTATTGTAAATAGTATTCCCATTATTCCAACTGTAAATAGAATACCTGATCTTTTCACTCCAAAATATGCCATAATCATGGTAATACTTGATAAACCTATAGACTTTGTAAGCCATCTTTTTAAGTTTTTGACTTCTTGTATTTGTTTTTCAGCTTCGTATATAAGTCTTTTCTTATCTTTCTTATTCATAACCTGCATACCTCCAGAACATATTTTTTCTCTTAAAATTAAATTTTATAAATTTATTTTCTACTAAAACATTTAACTAATATTTTAATCCTGGATCGAATATTCCTAAGAAAACTCCTACAAATGCAATAATTACAAGTATAAGCATTACTTTTGTTGGTGACATTTTCTTTTTACTCATTAAGAACCAGCAGAAAATAACAGTTAATAAAGATAATAATTTAGGAAATATCCCATCACAGACATGTTGAAGATCAATTATTACTCCACCTTCTGAATTAAGCATCTTAAATGAAGTTGTAACACTTATCCATGATGCTGCTACTGCTCCAATTACAACTGTTCCAAGCATTATTACAGATTCACGTATTGCATTTGCCTTTTCACCGACTATAATTTCAACAGCTTTTCCACCTAATTCATAACCTTTATAATACAGAAATTTCATACCTAAAGTAATTAATATATTCCAAACTACTATATAAAATATTGCGCCAAGAGGAGAACCATTGGTAGAAAGTCCAAGTGCTATTCCAAGAAGAATTGGAATTAATGTACCAACAACTAATGAATCACCAATACCTGCTACAGGTCCCATAAGCCCTGCTCGTATACCATTTATCATTTCCCCATCAATATCTTCTCCATTTGCCTTTGCTTCTTCAAGACCAGCAGTAACTCCAACAACTACAGTCCCAAGCTGTGGTTCAGTATTGAAAAAAGCCTTATATGTTTCAAGTGCTTCTTTTTGCTCTTCCTTTGTTTCATAAAGATCTTCAATTATTGGAAGCATTGAGCAGAGATATCCAAAAGTCTGCATATGTTCCTGAGAAAAACAAGTTAAATGCCCATAATACCAGTTAATAAAAGATTTTTTTAAAGCTTTCTTAGATATCTTTTTCTTTTCTGCCATTTTATATCTCCTCCTCGTCATCTTCATCAATCACATTTCTTCCACCGGGTCCTGAAACCTGAGGTTTTGTTACTTGAAGCATTTTTATTCTATAATTAATTACTGCAAAGAATCCTCCAATAATTGCAGCTCCTATTAAATTTACGCCCATACATGCTGCTAAAATAAATCCGAACAAGAATGTTAACATATCAGTTGCTTTGTTTACAACTTGTTTTAATAATATTGCTATACCTACTGCTGGAAGAAGACTTCCTACTGTAAACAATGTTTTCATAGCCATACCATCCATTGGAAGTGCTGTTTTTATTATATCTACCATATTTGATCCCATTTTTGTGATTATTAAAGTTGGTAAAAAACTACATATAAAGTGAGAAATCCAAGGAAGCCCCATATCTACCATATAAAGCTTTTTGAAGTCACCTCTGTCAACTGCTTTCCATCCAATATGCTGCCAAACAAGATTAATAGTAGCTGTTCCATAAAATAATACTGTTCCAAGTGTTCCTACTGCTGCTCCAAGTGCTGCTGCCATCTGAGCTGCTTCACTTGATGAAGGATCAAGACCTAATCCTTTAATTGCTGCAATAGATAACGGAATTCCAATATAACTTATTGCACGTACATCGGCTGAAACTGTTCCGCCTGGTGTTACAAGTGCAATATAAATAACTTGAATCGCTGCACCTACAATAATACCTGTTTGAATATCTCCAACTATAATTCCAACTACAAGTCCTGCAACCAACGGTCTTCCTAATGTGTAGTTACCTATTACTGTGCCTCCCATACCAGGCATACTTGCAAGACATGCAAATATTGCGAATAATAATGCCTGTAACCAAGTAATTGTCATTTATACCACCATCCTTATATTATTTAAATCCAAACTGACTTCTAAATTTCTTCCAGTTACCAATTGCTTCTTCTTTTAATAAAGCAAATTCAATATTGTATCCCGCCTGCATTAGCTTTTCTAAGCTTTCAGCTTCTTCTTGAGTTATTGATTGGTTATTTCCAAGCTTTACAGAACCAGGTCTATCATTGCAAGGTCCAATAATAATTTCTTTTAATCCTGGATCAAAATCATCATCCACTAAAATCTGAGCCATTGAAATAGGATCTTTTGTTATTAAAAAATATCTACTTTTACTTTCCATAACTTTCTGACATTTTTCCTTAAACTGTTCCTGTGTCCATACAAAAGTCTTTTTTCCACTTGCACTTTTATATGCTGCTTTTAAAACTGGTGTTGTTGCAGCTTTATCATTTACTGCAATAAGTCCATCACATGGATATTCTAAAGCCCACCTTGTACATGTTTGACCATGAATCATCCTATCATCTACCCTTATAAATGAAATTGACATATAAAATTCCCCCTTAAAATATACATTTATATATTATTTTTAAAATTGTTAACACTTTGATTAATTATCTTTTTTTACATTACTTTTATACTTTAATACTTTTTCCTATACTTCATATTGAAATTTAAATTATACTAAGATATTTTTCTTTAAATATCTTCATCATCAGAAACACTTGTATCTAATTGAAGTTCCTGAATTGATTCTTTTGATTCCATCAGCATCATCTGCTTTAACTCATTTTTATTAAGCGTATCTTTCATTAACACTGCATTTAATGCCAATGTTACATTAACACCTCCAAAAGCTGTTGTGTTATTTAAAAAACCTTTTCTACTTAATACATTAAGCGCTGTGGTAAGAGGTGAACCACCTATTATATCTCCAAGAAGTATAATTTCATCATTCTTTTTAATATTACTTACTAACTCTTCTAATTTTTCACTAAATGTACTTACACTCATTCCATCTATTAGGCTAGTACTTAAAATATCATTTCTATTTTTCCCTGCCATCATATCAAGTACACTATGAATTCCTTTTGCCAATATACCATGACTTACAATTAAAACGTATTTCATCAATATCCTCCTTGTATAATCTAGTTGTAACATTTGATAGAAAACTATTTGTAATTCTAACGAACATTACATGTCTAGTAATTCTTAATATTCTTATCTATTACTCTGCCTACGCCCCGATAGGGAATATACATTTCATACTTAAAATAGTTTTTTATTTAAATTCCAAAAGGAATCTAACCAAATTTAATATAGTTTAGTATAATACTCCTGAATAGAAGATAGATGTACCCTCCTTGGGAGGTTTATTTAGAACCTATACCCGTAAATTAGCGTATCATTCCATCAGGTAGAATTCTATGTTTAGCTGGTTGGGTTTCCCTTTGGGAATTACCCGTGTCACAAACAAGGTTATAAGCTATCTGATAGATTGGAAGTTCTATTCTATCTCAAATTTAATTAAAAGGAGATATATACTATGTCTAAATTTTTTAATAGTCCTGTAGTTGGAATCGATGTTTCAGCTGATTTTTCATATGCTGCAATACTCGCACCGAATGGTGACGTTTATAAGAAATCTTTTAAAATAAAGCATGATGCCAAAGGCTTTGACCACTTAGTTAATGAAATAAAAAAAGTGGAAAAAGAGTTTAACATGAAAACTGGCATTTTCATGGAGTCCACTGGCGTGTACCACTTATCTCTTTTCCACTATCTTAAAAATAATTTTGATAACACATTTGTTATCAATCCACTCGTTACTAAGTGTAACAAAAATGTGGCCATAAGAAAAGTGAAAAATGATAAAAAAGACGCCTTATCTATTGCAAACATAGGAAAATTCCAAAATATTAAGTTATCTCAGCCAAATGATCTCGATAATTTTCTTTTGAAAAATCTTATACGAGAATACTATAAACTTAGAGATTCATGCTCAACTTATAAAAAGAAACTATCTGCTGATTTAAGAGTTATATTTCCAAATTATAATACTGTATTTTCAGATTCTACATCCAATACATCACTTGAACTCTTAAGTAATTATCCTACTCCAAAATCAGTGATGGATGCTCCAAAACAAGATGTAATGACAATTCTTCTTGAAAAATCTAAAAAGAGTGTCACTTGGTCTGAAAAAATATATTCAAAATTAATCACTATTGCTGAAGAAGCAAAGATTATCGGCGTTCCGCTAAGCGGTTTAGCTATTAAAATATCTAGTTCTTTAGCAGTGATAAAAGCTTTTAAATCACAGATAGATAATTTATTAAATGAGATTAATACTTTAATTGAATCATCTGAATTTCCCGAGTCTATTAAAGAAAATATTAAATTAATAAACTCTATTCCAGGTATAGGACATTTAACAGCTATTACTTTAATAGCTGAAATAGGTGATATTAATGGCTTTATTAAGCCTAAACACCTTGTAGCTTTCTTTGGTATAGACAGCTCGGTTAATCAGTCAGGAAAATTTCAAGGTACTCAATGTAAAATATCAAAACGTGGAACTCGAATCGGTCGAAGAGCATTATATGCTGTAGCCCTTGCGTCCATTAGACGCAGCCGTACTGGAATTCCCATAAACAAAGTTTTATTAGAATACTATCAAGTTAATCTAAAAGGCAAAAAGGCTAAAGTTGCTTTAGTTGCTATAATGCATAAAATATTAAATTATATTTTTGCTGTTCTTCGAAATCAATCGCCCTTTGAGCAAAGAGATCCTAAGCTACATAAACAAATCTTTTTAGAAAATAAATGCTTAAATACTGCAGCTTAATCTAATTCCATTTTTTGTAATCGTTCGTATTTTCAAACGGTCTGTTTGCTATGCTCTTTTTTAAAATTAATATTTTTTTAAAATTTACTTGACTATTATTAGCTGGTCTTGTATTAATCGGGCCTAAGGATACTAGTTTATCAAGTGTGAACGACCTTACATCAAATGATGTGAAACATATTGCTATGGGAGAACCTACAAGTGTACCGGCAGGTAAATATACTGACGAAGCGCTTACAAATATGAATCTTAAAGATTCAGTATCTGAAAAACTGACTTTTGCAAAAGACGTAAAAGAAGTACTTGCATGGACAGTTTCAGGAAATGCAGAAGCTGGATTTGTTTATAAAAGTGATGCTTTAAGTTCAAATGATGCAAAAATAATTGAAACAGTTCCAGAAGATAAACATTCACCTATAACATATCCTGTAGCTGTACTTAAGGAAAGTAAAAATCCAGATGCATCAAAAGAATTTGAAGATTTTTTATTCAGCGATAAATGCAAATCTATTTTTGAAAAGTATGGTTATGAAATAGCATAAAAATTCTTGCTTGATAGGAGGCCTTAATTGAATATGACTAATGATTTTTCACCTCTTTGGATTTCCATAAAGACTGCCCTATTATCAACTTTAATAACTTTCTTTATAGGAATTGCAGTTTCATATTTTATGGCTAATTACAGAGGAAAACTTAAAGGAGTTATTGATGGAATCCTTACACTTCCATTAATCCTGCCTCCAACTGTAGTAGGTTTTTTTCTTCTTCTTATATGTGGTAAAAATGGTCCTATTGGAAAGCTTATGATTTTATTTGATAAATCTATAATTTTTTCATGGAGTGCAACTGTAATAGCTGCTATAGTTGTATCATTTCCAATGATGTATAGAAGCGGTCGCTCAGCTTTTGAACAGATTGATACAAACTTGATTTTTGCTGCAAGGACTCTTGGTTTAAGTGAATTCAAGATATTTTATAAAATTGCTCTCCCCCTTGCATGGCCTGGGATTATAGGCGGTCTTGTCCTTTCATTTGCAAGAGCAATGGGAGAATTCGGAGCAACATTAATGCTTGCTGGAAACATACCTGGAAGAACTCAGACAATGCCTCTTGCAATTTTCTTTGCTGTAGAAGGCGGTGATATGCAGAAAGCGTTATTATGGGTTCTAATTATAACAATGCTTTCACTAATACTTATCCTTGCACTAAATTACTGGTCAGAAGCACAACTTAAAATCATTGGAAGGAGAATAAAATAGTGTCTTTATATGTTGATATAGAAAAACAATTTTCATCATTTAAGCTTAAAGTTAATTTTGATAGCAAAAATGAAGTCTTAGGTCTGTTAGGCGAATCCGGCTCTGGAAAAAGCATAACCTTAAAATGTATATCTGGCTTAATCACTCCAGATAAAGGGCAAATAATCTTAAATGATAAAGTATTTTTTGACAGTGAGAAAAAAATAAACTTATCGCCTCAATTGAGAAATACAGGATATTTATTTCAAAATTACGCACTTTTTCCTACAATGAAAATTAAAGATAATATAAAAATAGGTATTGCAAATATGCAAAAAGAAAAACAGAATCTTCTTATGAAAGAATACATAAAAAAATTTGGTCTTTCAGGTCTTGAAGATCGTTATCCATGGCAGCTTTCAGGGGGACAAATGCAAAGAGTAGCACTTGCGAGAGCATTAATAACATCACCAGACATATTGCTCCTTGATGAACCCTTTTCTGCTTTAGATATGCATCTTAGAAACAATATGGAAAAAGAACTTCTTTCAATTATAAAGGATTTTAATAAAAATGTTGTTTTTGTAACCCATGATATAAGTGAAGCATATAGAGTCTGTGACGAAATAATAGTGTATGAAAATGGAAATTCTCTAAAAAAAAGAAATAAATATGAACTTTTCACTCATCCCAAAACTCTTTCAGAAGCAAAACTAACTGGATGTAAAAATATATCAAAAGCATCTAAAATAAGTGATAATAGTATTATGGCTGAAGACTTTGGATACAAGTTCATATTTAGTGAAAAAGTACCTGATGATATACATTATTTATGTATAAGATCTCATAATATCAATATTTCTCAAAATATAAATTCAAGGAACACACATCCTTATACAATAACTAATATTATAGAGAATCCTTTTGACTATACTTTATATATAAGAAAAGATTTAAATTCAAACAATAAACCTATAGAATTTACTATGTCAAAAGATAACTTTAATTATAAAATTGGGGATTTTTTATATGTTAATTTTATGGAAGATAAATTATTCTATTTTTAGATAATCTTTTTCATTAATACTTAGAAATTAATTGTCTACTTAAATGTATACTAAAAAAGCTGATCCATATTTGATATAAGGACCAGCTTTTACTTATATATTTTTTTCAAATAATCCTTGGAAAAGAAATGCTTTTTTGATCAACAAAAACATCTTATAAATCTACTTTTTTACAACTTTCTCTTTTTATCATATTTACTGGTATAACATAATTAGCAGAAAATTGAACATCATTTTCTAATGATGTAATAATAGACTTTGTTGCTATTTCTGCCATTTCTGATAATTCCATTTTCATGGTAGTAAGAGGCGGATTAAAATATTGGGCTGCTTCTATATCATCAAATCCTATAACTGAAACATCTTCTGGAACTCTGATTCCTTCTTCTTTCAATGCTTTTATAGCTCCAAAGGCAATTTTATCATTACTTGCAAAAATAGCAGTAAATTTATTATTTTTGCTCAGCAATTTTTTTGTAGAATTATATCCACCTTCTTCTATAAATTCACTGTGTATAATCAAGTTCCTTTTTATAGGTATATTTGCATCCTTTAAGGCTCTTTTATATCCTTTTATTCTATCATTTGATGAAAATTTGCCTGTACCTCCTGTAATATGAGCAATCTCTGTATGATTCATATCTATAAGATATTTTGTAGCATTATATGCTCCTCTATAATTATCAACATTTACAATCATACATTTATTATATGTATTATCATCTGTTTTAATAGTTTGATCAATAAGTACAACTTTATATCCACCATTAATCAATTTTTTTATTACACCATCATTATCATTCTGACCAATGAATATTCCACCTGAAATTGTTTTGTTGTAGAAACACTCTTTGATTTTCTCATATCCATCTGCATTATGTATTATATGCACAAGAACTGTATAACCCATTTCACTTGCATTTTCTATAACAGAGCTTGTAAATTCTAAATAGTAAGGACTTTTTGTAATTCTATTTTTTAACCCATAAGTTCTCTCAACCATATCAACAATAAATAACCCAATCACCCTATTTTTACTCCCAGCAAGCATTCTTGCTGATGCATGTGGTACATAGTCATATTCTTCTATTATTCTTAAAACTTTTTCTCTTGTTTCTTCTGGAACATTTGGATAATTATTTATAACTCTTGACACTGTACTTCTTGATACACCAGCAATCTTTGCAATATCACTACTATTCATAAAAACAATATCTCCTTTTTATATAAACTCGCGTTTATAATATATTTTATAATATTTAGTATAATCTTTCAACTTTTTACTATTATACTTTTAAAAATACATAAAAAGAATGTATTGTGGATAATCCAAATACATTCTTTATTTTAGTCAATTATTTCTTTAATTCCTTATACATGTCAATCATTTCTTCAACTAAAGATTTTATAGTTTCAGCTGCAATCATCTGATCTTCTGCATGCATTATAATCAATGAAAATTCAATCTTTTCACCCGATGCTTCTTTTTGTATAAGTGATGTATGCGCGTGATGACCTTTAATAAGATATTCTGATGCTTCTTCTAATTTTTTATTACATTCATCATAATTTCCTAATCGAACAGCTCTCAATGCTTCTACAGATAGTGATTTAGCCATTCCTACATTACTTATTATTTCGAATGCTATTAATTCCATTCCTTCCATTGTTAAATCTCCTCACTTAGTGTCTTTATTTTATGCTACTTCAATTTCTTTCTCTATTTCTTTTTGAGCAGCTTTGTTAGCTGCGATTACAAATGGCGAGTATATTAATACGCTAACTCCAAGACATATAAATCCTATAACTAAAGCAAGGATATTTCCACCAGTTCCCAAGAAAGGCATTAATGGTCCTGGTGTTGTCCATGGAATACCATAAGCAACTGGTGGTATTATTTTAAAAATGCAAATAGAAGTATAACCAATCATAATATTCACTATAGGAGTTAATACAAATGGAATTATATAAATTGGATTCAATACTATAGGCAATCCAAAAATAACCATTTCGTTTATATTAAATAATCCAGGTGCCAAAGAAAGCTTAGCAATACTCTTTTGATCTTTTGTTTTACTAAATATTAAAATTGCTATTATAAGACCTAATGTACATCCTGATCCACCATATTCAGTAAAGGCAGTTGCAAGTCCACTGTATGTTACTGGATAAGGAGCTCCCCATGCACTACCTGTTGCAGATACATGTAAAAGATTTGCATTAGTTGCTTCAGAAAACATAGTATCACGAATTGCTGCTATAGTGTTTGGTCCATGTATACCCATAACCCATAGTGCTTGAGATAAGAATGATAATACAAGTACTGATCCTACACTTTGGCTTAACGCTGTTAATGGTGTTTGAATTACATTATAAATTAATTCATGCAATCCACCTGGTGCAAATTTCTTAACGATAAAGTTTAAAATTGAAAATGATATAGTTGTTATAATAATTGGTAATAATACTTTAAATGTTCTTGCTACTGCTGGTGGTACTTGGTCTGGCATTTTAATTTCTAATTTACTTGATTTCGATAAAACTGACATTAATTCACCAACAAGTAATCCAACGATTATTGCTACAAACAGACCTTGAGCCCCTGTAAATCTTGTTGTTATATAATTAGTTCCTTCTACTGATAAATAATCAGGATAAACTATGAAATAAACTGAAATAGCTGTAAGTCCTGTAAGAAGATCATCGCCTTTTAGACTCTTGGCAAGGTTTCTTGCAATAAGAAATACTACTAATATTGCAAATATATCTGCTGATCCCTTTAAGACTGGACTGAATATTGCCTGGCACTCTCCTATGTTAGGAAATACTTTGTCTAATTTTAACATTTTTATAATAAATCCGTCTGGTGATAAGAAAACATTGTTAAGCAATACCATTAATGATCCTGCCATAGTTAGTGGAAATGATAATATAAACGCATCTCTTACTGCACATATGTGTCTTTGTGAATTGATTTTTGCTGCTATAGGTACTAATAATTTTTCAATCGCACCCTGAAATTTATCCATAATACTCATATTAATTTTCTCCTTACTATAATTAATTTTTTATTTTATTTTGTTAAGTGTATCTTCTAAAATAGCCTTCCCATTCATAGTTCCATATAATCTCATGTCAATTACTTCAACAGGTATTCTACCATTTACAAGCTTTTCAACTTGTGGTTTCTGAAAACGTACTTGTGGTCCTAGAAGAACTATATCAACAGTATCTATAACAGAAGAACATTCTGCTACTGGAAGAGCACTTATTTCAATTTCTATTCCCTTTTCCTTTGCTGCTGATTGCATTTTTGTAACTAATAAACTGGTTGACATTCCTGCGGAACATACTAATAATATTTTTTTCATAAATAATCACTCCTAAAATAATTTTTATAATTTATATTAATTTGAATTATGAGGCAACTTTATATTTCTTCTCCATTTGAGCCTATAACATTCTTATACCAATAAAAGCTTTTCTTTTTTATTCTTCTTAAATCCTTTTCATCATTCTCATCTCTATCTATATAAACAAATCCATAACGCTTTTGATATCCATTAAGCCAACTTAATAAATCTGTAAATGACCATGTGCAGTATCCAATAAGATCTACACCATCCGTTATTGCTTCTTTGCAGGCATTAACGTGATTTTTAAGGAACTTAATTCTATATTCATCGTTTACAACATCGTTTTCTTCTAGTTTATCAAACTCTCCAAGACCGTTTTCTGTTATTAATATAGGAAGATTGTATCTGCTTGTTAATCTTCTAAGACCTACTCTAAGTCCTGTAGGATCAATTGCCCAATCCCAATTAGTAGTTTCTAAATTTGGATTTGTAACATTTTTAAATACTCCTGGTATTCCACTTTCTTTTGTTGTTCCTTTTTTACCAGTATTATTAATTCCTTCTGCTGCGCCAACTCCATCTAATGGATTCATTGCTACAGTAGCAGTCTGGTAATAATTTATACCTATGAAGTCAGGTTTTGCTTTTGCTAATAGTTCAAGATCACCCTCTTCAATTACTGGTGCTATTCCTAATCTTTCATAATATTTCATTGCAAATGCTGGATATACACCTTTACAGTAAACATCAAGCCACCAGTTGCTGTTTAAATCTTCTGCATTTTCTGCTGAAAGAACATCATCTGGATTACAGCTGTATGGATAAACAGGTCCATATGCAAAACTCGGTCCAATCATTCCATCTTTTACATAAGTTCTGAATGATTCTATTACTTTTGCATTAGCTAAATTAGCGATATGGTTTACATTAAGCATTCTCTTATGATCTTTAACACCTGGTGGATGTAAAGCTGTAAGATATCCTAAGGTAACGAATACATTCTGCTCATTTAATGACACCCAGTACTTTACTTTGTCACCAAATCTTTTGAAAAGAGTTATACAGTATTCATTGAAATCATTTATTATTTCTCTTGATTCCCATCCACCATATAAATCTTGTAAATGTTGTGGAAGATCCCAGTGATATAATGTAATAACTGGCTCTATATTATTCTTTATAAGTTCATCAATTAAATCTTCATAGAACTTAATCCCTGCTTCGTTTATTTCTCCTCTTCCATTAGGATATATACGGCTCCATGCAATAGAAAATCTATATGCCTTAAGTCCCATTTCAGCCATTAATGCTACATCTTCCTTATATCTGTTATAATGATCGACTGCAACATCTCCATTCGTATCTTTAAAAGTTGTTCCAGGTATTTTAGTATATACATCCCATATACTCTTACCTTTTCCATCTTTATCCCATGCACCTTCAACTTGATAAGCTGCTGATGCTGATCCCCAAAGG
The DNA here is from genome assembly GCF_006742065.1 of Clostridium butyricum. Taxonomy (NCBI): domain Bacteria; kingdom Bacillati; phylum Bacillota; class Clostridia; order Eubacteriales; family Clostridiaceae; genus Clostridium; species Clostridium butyricum. Next base: position 58,572 of record NZ_AP019717.1, read on the forward strand.
AAATCATCTTTAAATTTTTCTAGTTTTTCATATATCATCTAATCATATCCTTTATAAATTTATTAATTATGCCTATTTACATAAATATTTTTATTTTTTTATTTCTGAATTTATTATTGCTCCAAGTATATTTGCATCGTTATTATACTTGCATTTTTCTATTTTAGTTGTAATAAAGTTTGCTTGAAGGTAATCAATACAAGTACTTTGATACTTTTCTCTGAGTTTCTCAATAAACCATTTTTCTTCAGATATGCCTCCACCTATGCATATGATTTCTGGATTATAAAATACAGTTATAGTTATAAGTTGAATTACTATATTATCTATCCATTCTTCTACCGCACTTATGGCAATTTCATCTCCATCTAAATATCTTTCACATATTTTAGTACCATATTTAGTTTTAATATCGTTTTCAACTTTGCCATTATAAATTTCTATTAATCCTGTAATAGAAGCACCATCACCCATTTTGTTTATTTCTTTAGTTTGAAAGTTTATAAATGGGATATTATGAAATTCACCAGCAAATGCATCTTTTCCATATATAACTCCATTTTTATCACATAAGCATCCTCCAGTTCCTGTTCCCAATATTAAAAATCCCGAAGATTTGCTTCCTTTTGCATTTCCTATTGTAAACTCACATAAACCTGCAGACTTTGCATCATTAATTGATGCAACTTTCTTGTTTGTTCTTTTAGAAATTTCATCATTTATATTTGTTCCATACATTATTGAAACATTAGGTGCTGCATATGATTTTACGTTAGACTGTTCATCTATAAGTCCTGGTGCACTTACACCGATTACATCTATTTCATCATTATACTTAACGTTTGAGCATAAATAATCATAGAATTCATCTTTGCTATCAAATTTTAAAGATTCAACTTTCCATTTATCCTTAATATTATACTGCTTGTCTACTAATGCAAATTTGATAAAAGTTCCTCCTATATCTATTCCCAAATTATATCTTTCCAAGTTATCACTCCTTTCAAATAATAAATTTTATCTTCCTAATTAAGACAATTGATCTTTTATGATTTTTATAACTTTTTACTATTATTAAAATCATTATAAACGCGCGTTTATAAGTTGTAAAAAAAATATTTATTTTTAATTTAAAATAAACAATAAACGCTTTATTTATAGTATATTCATCATCTAAAATAATATAATTCTTATATCACTTTGTAAACACGCGTTTATTTTATATCTATATATTACCTTATTTCTTACTATATTTCAATATATTTTATAAATAATATAAAATTTTTATTTTTTAACAACAATCTAGATTAATTATTTTTAGACTCATTTTCACTAGAATTAAGTATAGTGTTGTTATTTAATAAATCTTCTTCTTTAAAACTTTGATCAACTTTGTTAAAACTATTATTATCTACCGAAGCTTCTGTTTTTAATTCATTCCCATAAGAAATAATATTTTCGTTGCCAGCATTTAATTGATCATTGGAAGTCAATTCACTACTAACTACATTTGTTTTATCATTAGAAACTAATTCATCAAAATTTTCAATATCCTCAGTTTGATTTTGTATTTGTTGAGAATCTGATGTTACTTCTTCAATCTTTACATTATCTATTGTAATAGTATGATTTTCAATAATATTTCCTTCTCCCATTGATATTGTTAACGCAGCTTTATCATCGCTTTCATCATTCATTGTGAACTCAATAGAGTAATTTTGTAACTCTCCATTAAGTGATATTTTCTTTACTTCACAATATGGTTTCCAGTCTCCACCATTTTTTTGTACAGTAAATTTAATATCTCTAGCAAGTGTGCTCTTCGCATCAAGACTCACTTTATATTTTTTACCCTTTTCTAATTTTATATTTTCTTGCTTTAGTTGAACTTTATAGTCTTGATCTCCACTATTAGTTATATTTATATTAGCTTGATTATTATCTGAATTAAATGTTGCTCCATTTTTAATAGACTCATCTACATATTGATACCATCCTTCAAATCCTTTACCAAAATCACCATTATTTACAATAGAACTCCCAGAAGTATTATCGTTTGTGTCATCATTAGAATTATTTTCATCATTATCTATAGAATCTACTTCTTTAAGTTGTACATTATCTATTGTAATAGTATGCTTATCAGTAATTTGAGTCCCACCTACTGCCCCCATTGATATTGAGAATATTGCATCTGAATCAGTATCTTTTTTCATTTCAAATGCTAATTTATAATTTTTAGAATCACTTGTTAAATTAATTATATTAGATCCTGTATATGCATCCCAATTGTTATCGCTTGATCCATCTCTTTGAATAGCATACATTATCTTTCTGTCTACTGTACTCTTCGCATCAAAGCTTAGTTCATATTTCTTTCCTTTTTCCAACTTAACGTTATTTTGCTTTAATTGAATTTTCCAATCAGCATCTCCAGTATCAACAATATTAATTTGAGCAGCATTATCTTCTTTTAAGCTATCAACACCATATGTTGGTTTGCTTGAAAGTCCACCATCAGCAAATATTTGCCATCCAGTAAATCCACCACTGAAATCTCCATTTCTTATAAGTGCATTTTCTTCAATTCTTATATTATCGATATAAGTAGTACCCTTTGCACCTAATAAAAATTCTAAATCTCTACTGTCTTCAACATTTTCTGTGTTAAATTCAAATTTGAAAGTTTTCTTACCTTTAGAAAGATTAGCATCAAAAGCTTTTCCATTAATCATTGCTTTAATAGTCTTATCTTCATTTGCATATGCATCAAAATATAATACATATTGTTTATTATCTTTTAATGCAAGTTTACTTTGTTTTATTTTTAAATCTTCCAATGAAGAAGGAGATTTTTTAACGTTTATTTTTAATTGTCTTACATTGTTATTATTAGTTACAGAAACACTTGCATCTTTTTTTAGAGAAGATTCAATTTCCCAATATTTCATACGATCTTCGCCTACATCAAATGTTCCATTATTAACATAGTTTCCATCTGGCATTACTTTTTTAGAACCATCATCATCTTTAATAACTTGGCCTATTTTTTCAATTCTTACATTACTTATTTCAACATTAGCTTTAGAATTTTGATTTCCAAGATTAAATTCCAGTCTTGCATTTGCATCATCTTCTTTATTCATAGTAAATTCATATGAATAATTTTCTTTATTAGATGTTAAATTTAATTTTGTATCATCAAAATATCTTACATAAGATTTATCTGGACCTGAAATATCCACAATCATAGTTCTCTCATCATCTGCCTTTGCATCAAAAGAAACTTTATATTTTCCACCTTCTTTAAGAGGTACTCCTGGTTGTACTAATTGTATAGAATAATCTGCTGTACCTTCATTTTCAGTTTTAATCAAAATTTTATTATCAGCTATTTCAGTACTTCCCACACCATTAAGAGCAGTTTTAAATTCCCAATTTTTATCATCTTGTTTTGAGAAATCTCCATTAACAACATAATTTCCTGTTTTATCTGGTTCTCTAAAAACAACATTCTTTTCTGGTTTTTTAACGTTTTCATCATAACTATCTTTTTGGTATACTTTAACATAATCAACTTTAAGTTCTGCATTGTTAAAGTCTGTATTTTCATCAGGATTTCCTGGCCAACTTCCTCCAACTGCTAAATTGCATTGAATATAGAATGGTTGATCAAATGGTGCTGGATAAGTAACTTCATCTCCACCTTCTACTTTTGTAAACCAATCATTAACTTTGTGATATAAATTGCCATCGATATAGAATCTTATTTCTCCTGGTTCCCATTCAACAGAATATGTGTGATAATCATCTGCAAATGTTCCATTTTCTAATGTGTATGTTCCTTGTTGCTCTGCATGAGGCTCTCCATAATGTATTGTTCCATATGCTTTTTCTGGTTCATGTCCTAATACTTCCATTATGTCTATTTCACCACATTTTGGCCATTGTCCATATAAACTTTCATCATTTGGCATCATCCACAATGCTGGCCATAGCCCCTTACCTTTTGGAGTTTTTGCTCTAATTTCAAACTTACCATATTTAAATGTCTTCTTATCTTGTGTTGTAATTTTTCCTGAAGTATAATAATCTTTTCCATCTTTTTCTGTTTTAATAGCCTTAATAACAAGATTTCCATCCTTTACAGATATATTATCTGTTGAGTCTGTATATTCTTGTAATTCACTATTAACCCATCCTGGTGCATGTTTTTCATAATTCCAGTCATTTGTATTTAATGTGTCTCCGTTAAAATCATCTTGCCAAACAAGATTCCATTTTTTATTTTGAATTGTGCTACCACTGTTGCTACTATGATGTTTATTGCTATTACTTGTTTGACTATCTTTATTCTCATCTTTGTTTTGATTGTTATTTTGTGAACCCGCGTTTATTGTAGCGCCAAATATTTTATCATTTTTTACAACTGGCTTTTCTCCAATAGCTTCACCACTAGTTCCAAATTCGTATTCTTTTCCATCTATAGTGATTTTTCCAATGTGCATAGCCCCATTTTCATTTAAATAATATACTTTATCTGAAACACTAATTACACCTGTTTGCATTGATCCACTTTCGCTTAAGTAATACCATGAATCTTTATCTTTGATCCAACCTGTTTTCATATCTCCAGCTTCTGAAAGATAATACCAGTCATTTCCGTGTTTTACCCAACCTGTTTGCATTGATCCACTTTCACTTAGATAATACCATGAATCTTTATCTTTTATCCAACCTGTTTGCATATCTCCAGCTTCTGAAAGATAGTACCAATTATCCCTATCTTTTACCCAGCCTGTTTGCATTATTCCATCATTATTAAAATAATACCATTTTGAATCATAATAATTCCAAGATACTGAATGTTTATTATTCTCTATATATTTCCAAAAGTTATTTTCTTTTCTCCATTCTGCATTGGTTTTCATCGGTGATGAAATAAAAGCCACTCCAATAATTGATGCACTTAATAGATATTTAAAAATCCTTTTCTTATTCATACATATTCTCCTTCTTTATTTTTTTAATTAGTTTTTAAGAAAACTTACTAAACCGGTTTCAGAAAATACTATGAGCAACTTATATAAATTTTACACAAAACATAATTCCTATTAGGCATATACTATTTTATTCTTTTACATGATTCTCTAACAATAAGTTCCACTGGAATAATTTTGTTAACCACAACCTTTTCTTTTTTTTCAATTTGATGAATTAAAATAGTAGCAGTTTCACTACCTATCATATCACATGACTGTTTTACTGTAGTTAGTTTAGGGGTAACATATTGAGATACATCACTATCATCAAATCCTATTATTGAAATATCATCTGGTACATTAAAACCTTCATCTTTTACTGCCTGTATTGCACCAAGTGCACATTTATCACCAGCAGCAAAAACAGCTGTAGGTCTTTCTTCAAGTTTCATAAGATTTTTCATTGCAACATATCCACCATCAAAATCAAAATTTCGCCCTTTTTGTATATATCCCTTCCTAATTGGTAACTTCAATCTATTCATTTCATGTATATATGATTCCTTTCTTATATTGCTTACCCAGTTATCATTTTCTTCCATGCCTGTTATATGAGCTATTTTTCTGTGTCCTAAATCATATAAATATTGTATTGCCATTTTACATCCCTGTTTATTATCTGATGTAACTGTTGCAGTATTTTCATTATACATATCTATAACTACAGTTGGAAAATCACTTTCTATAATTTCACTGGTTTCCTTGTCATTAGGTATACTACATATAATAGCTATTCCATCAACATTTCTATATTGGAAATATTGTAAAAATGAATCAATCTTTAATCTATCATTTTTAGAACCAAGTAACAAGGAGTAGCCTTTCTTTTCAGCTTCCTTTTTGAAAGATTCAATTACTGCTGCAAAAAAAGGATGTTTTAATCCAATTTCAGAATTTTCAAAATATACCAGACCTAATGTCCATGTTCTTTTGGTAGATAAGCATTGTGCTTCATAATTAGGTTGAAAATTTTGTTCTTCTAAAATTTTTTTTACTTTCTTCCTTGTTTTATCACTTATATCTGAATAATTATTTATAACCTTAGAAACTGTTGCCGGAGATACTCCTGCAATTTTTGCTATTTCATATATTGTACTAATTTTTATCAATCCCTTTTTAGTTTTTATTTATCCATATATTTTCTGAGTAATAAATTCTACTTTATACAATAATTTTTTCAGATTTGCTCTTACTTATGCTTTATATATGAATTCTATTTTTATTAATTTCCAAATTATAATATTGTGTTTTCAATTAATAATTTTTCTACCTATTTACAATTAAATTTTCATTATATCTACATATAATTATATTATTTTAATATATTCACCAATTATCAGAAACCGGTTTCAAAAACATTCCACCTCCTTAAGTAATTGTTTACAGTTATATTATATTATTTTTTTAATGTTGTCAATATCTTTAATATTAACCACTATTTTTCGTAAATGTAATTTAACTTTTTAAAATAGTAATAAATATATTAGATAGTGCTATAATAATATGAAATACTTAATTGTTATATTATCCCAATGGAGAGGAGCAAATTTTTATGGGAAAATTTTTTAGAAAGGCCTTTGATATTGAGTTAGAGGACTCATTGACGTATCCATCTACAAAAACAATATGCGAGACAATTTTAAAGAGAGAAAGTGATATTCAGTTTATAAATACAGATATTCCAGTATCTTTTAAGCAACGAAATACAACCTTTGAAGTAAAAGTTGAAATGGCTCGAGGTGGATATATATTAATTTGTAAAGAAGTAAAATAAAACACTCTACTTAAAATCAAAAATCAATCATATATTGGTAATTTTAATATAATACTAATAAAAAGTAGGCCTGTCTTAAACAATTGAACTGCTCTCTATCATATATACATGCAGCAGTTCAATTTGTATCCCCTACTTTTTTCTTATTAAAATTATATCTAATACAAGCATTATATTAAACATAACCTAAATTATTAATTTTCTACACCTTCAAAACTCCATGTACTTTTTCTCTTAATTTGTCCCAAGCGGGCATAATAATATTTGATTTATTTTTTAATTCATTAAAGCTTTTATCAAGAGCACTCATCTCTTCAACTGCATGACTGCAATGATTGCTTATTACAAATTTCCCAATACATGTTTTATACATGAAATAAAGTCTATTAACCTTTTTTTCAAATTCATCTGTATATTGTTTTTCTTCACCATCAGGGATTGGATACCCTAAACTCTTAAGCATATTATATGCTTCACTTGTTGCTTTTATTGCCATAGCTGCATCTTTTTTCTTTGCCATTTTCAAATTACAGTTTAAAGCATAACATAAATAACACCCTGGTAGAATTTGTGCAGCATGTGATAAGAGCCACCCTTCCATATTCTCCTGAAATTCTAACTTATATGATGACTTTAAAAAGGCTGTTTTAATTGTTTTTTCAAATTCATCACTTAATTTGCATCTTAGCCCTCCCAATGTCATTCCAATTCTAAATGAATGCATACCTACGACCTTATTATCTTTTCTATATCCACCACTACCTTGAAAACCAAAACCAATTTCTTTCTTACTATGAGATATTTTTAAAATTTCTTTCTCACAATATTCTGGATTCATATTGTTTCCAACTAATATTATATACGGACTTACATTTTCCCCTAACGACTTCAATATATTAAGAGTATTATTATACTGCATCACCACGAAAATCAAGTCGTATCTGTCACTATTTTCAAGTTTATCAATTGTTCTTACTTTATCTCTTGTTTTATAAAAATAACCATAATGATCAATTGTAAGTCCTTGTTCATCTATAATCTGTTTCCAATTTCCCCTTGCAAGTATCGTCACATCATTGCCTGCCCTAAATAATTTATGTGCAAGTACACATCCTATTACTCCTGCTCCATACACCAAAATTTTCATATAAAAACTTCCTACTCTATAATTAATTTGTTATTATATACTCCTAAGTTATTAGTATAGTATATTCTTCTTTTTAATCTAATCTATGCTGTTAATTTAAAAGTAAAAAGATTATTTGTTTTTACTCCTAATTATTATAATTTAATTTTATAACTAAAAAACTTTCTTCAAATCACTTTTATGCATTTATAAAAATCTTCATCTAATAATCAACTTTTTCAGTTTCCTTACTTTTAATAGCCTCAAGAACCTTATCTTTTTTCATTGGAAGTTCCTGAATTCTAACACCTACTGCATCATACACTGCATTACTTATGGCAGATACAACTGGATTAAGTCCAACTTCTCCCATTCCTTTTGCTCCAAATGGTCCTTCGGGTTCATTTACTTCTATTGTAAATGTCTCAATTTCAGGCATTGACTTTATTTTAGGAATACCTATTTTAAACAAATTATCAGTAATTACTTTTTCATCAGTTTCTATGAATTCTTCACTTAGTGCCATACCCATTCCCATTAAAACAGAACCTTCTATTTGCCCTATTACATTTTTAGGGTTTATGGCTTTTCCTACATCTTGTGCTGCAAGAACTTTTAAAACTTTAACTTCACCAGTTTCAGTATCAACTTCAACTACAGCACCTGCTGAAACAAAACAATATGCATAATGAATCTTAAATTCCTCCTCTTTCATTCCAGGAATCAAATCACCACATATCTTGTGAGGATATGTTTTAGGTGGAATATAGTCCTTTTCATCTAAAATACTGTCATTATTATCTTTACATAAATCATATGCTTTCTTTAATAATGACTTTGTTATAATAATATCCCCTTCATTGTTTGTATGATTTTTATGAAATTTCATTTCTTCACTTTCAGCTGCCATTTTCAAATAAAATGAAAGTTTCGGCTTTACTGACTCACCAGTTATTTTTACAGCATTTCCTGTAACATAAGTCTGTCTTGAAGCTGTTGTCATTCCTCCATCTGGACATATTTTTGTATCATTTGCAACAATTTCAATACATTCATATGGCACTTTTAATACTGTTGCTGCTATCTGTGCACATATTGTATCACAACCTTGTCCCATATCTGCTGCACCTATTCTCACTTGAATACGTCCGTCTTCCATAAGCTCTATTGCTGCTTTTGCATCATCCAGAATTCCTGTACCAATTCCTACATTTTTATATGAACTTGCTATTCCAAAGCCAATCTTTTTCCTAAATTCAGATGGTTTGAAGTTATTACGTATTCTTTTCATTCCATCACTTACTGCTTTAAGAGTCTTAAGATATCCTGTTCCACCAGTAAGCTTTTGACCTGTGCCTGTTTTGTTTCCATCATCAATACCATTTATTCTTCTAATCTCTGCTGGATCCATATTGAGGTTTTCAGCTAATTTATCTATCTGAATTTCACATGCAAAGCTTGGCTGAGTACTTCCAAATCCTCTAAAAGCTCCTTTAGGGTTATTGTGAGTTGCAACTCCATAAGAATCTGCTTGAAAATTTTCAACAACATATGGCCCACTTGCTGTTACTGCTGATCTGAAAATTACTGGCTTTGTTGCCGATTCATATGCTCCTGAGTCTCCAATTACCTTTGATTTTACAGCCACAATTTTTCCATCCTTTGTTGCACCATGTTTCATCCATATATGCATGGGATGTCTTTTTGTACTTATTCTTATGGATTCTTCACGACTCAATGTCATCTTTACAGGACGTTTTAAAATTACTGCTGCAAGGCATGCATGTATTTGTACTGTAGTTTCTTCCTTTCCACCAAAACCTCCTCCACATGGAGTATATATTACCCTTACCTTTTCCATAGGCATATTCAAATTAACTGCAATATTCTCTTGAAAACTTATTGAACCCTGGCTTCCTGTGTAAACTTCCACGCCACCTTCATCTGTAGGAAGTGCAAGACACGATTCTGTTTCAAGATATGCATGTTCAACTGCTGGAGTATAATAATGACCTTCAACAATTACATCTGCTTTTTTGAACCCTTCTTCAACATTGCCCTTTTTTGCATGAACTTCATGAACAATATTATTTTCCTTATTTTTGTTTACTAATTGTGAACCTTTTTTAAAAGCTTCAAGAGGATCTAAAAGTGCAGGAAGTACCTCATATTCAACTTCTATAAGCTTTGTTGCCTTTATAGCAATCTTTTCATTTTCTGCAAAAACTGCTGCAACTGCTGCTCCAAGATATTTAACTTCCTCATTTTCTTTTATCAAAACCGGCTGTTCTTTTGTAAATACACCAAATGCATTTATTCCAGGTATATCATTTCCTGTTAAAACAAGAACTACGCCTTCTAATGCTTCTGCCTTTGAAGTATTAATCTTCTTTACAAGTCCATGAGCATATTTACTAAAAACAAGCTTCCCATAAACCATACCCTCTGCAGTATAGTCATCCGCATAAATTGGTGCTCCAGTAACTTTCTTAATTCCATCAATCCTTGGAACTCCAACTCCCACATAATTATAATTTTTTATTGAACATCCATCATCTTCATAGTGCTTCTTATATTTTGCTGCTCTTTTTACCGCTCTTATAATACCTGCATATCCTGTACATCTGCACACATTATCCTTTAAAGCTTCTTTAATCTGTTCATCATCAGGATTATGAACCTTATCAAGAAGAGCTTTTGTTGACATTATCATTCCAGGTGTACAAAAACCACACTGAACGGCTCCTTCATCAAGGTAAGCCTGCTGAATATAATGAAGTTTTTCTCCATGAGACAGTCCTTCAATTGTTTCAATTATTGCACCATCAAGTCTCGATAATTTTACGATACATGAACGCTTTACATCACCATCAATAATAACTGTACAGGCTCCACAGTGACCTTTTTCACATCCATTTTTTGTACCCATAAGACCAAGTTCATCTCTTAAATATCTCAAAAGAAAAATATCCTCTGTCAGTTCCTTTTTCATTGTGATTTTATTTACTTTCAGCGTAATAACTTTTCCCATAACTAACACCCCGTTTTTTAAGTTAAAAGTTCATAATTATGATAACTATAACTTTCCCCCATAAATTCCTCTCTGTTTCTTTCTGCCTAACCTCTTCCTTTACTCTCAATTACTACTTAATTCTTCCCTTTTACTTCTGTATTAAAAAAATACTTAATAAGATTCATAACCACTATTTTTCTATACTGTGCAGTTGATCTTTGATCATCAATTGGATTTATATTTTTATCATAAATTTCAATAGCTTCTTTTATAAATTTATCTAAAGTATTAATTTCTTTTCCAATAATAAGAGTTTCAGCTTCCTTTAATCTCACTACTGTTGCACCTACTGCTCCAAAAGACATTCTTAAATCCTGTACTCTTCCATTTTCCACATTGCATAGTCCTGCAAAAGAAAGTTTGGAAATTGCAGATGCTTTTCGTGCTCCCACTTTTTCATAATGTACTATATTAAAATTTTCTTTAGATATTGTAATACTCTTTAGAATTTCATTTTTTTTCAGTGCAGTTCTTCTTGGACCATATATGAAGTCCTCAATATTTATAGTTCTCTCTAATCCTTCACTAATTACATTACACCTGCTGTTTAATGAATATAAAACAGGTAAAGTATCACCTGCTGGTGAAGCATTGCATATATTTCCACCAATTGTTCCCATATTTCTTATTGCTGGTGAAGCAACACCTCTTATAGACTTTTTTAAAATTTCTGGTACATATTCATTTCTTAAAAGTGAAGCTAAAGTACATCCAGCACCTATTACTATTTCCTCATTATTTTCATATACTTTTTTAAGTTCATCTATCTGCCCTATATACAATATATTTTTATCAAACTTTGGCAAAAGTGATGTTTCATTTTTATATCTCACCATAAGATCAGTACCACCTGCATATACTATTACATTTTCACTATTTAGTATCTGAAGAGCAGCATTTATACTTTTAGGAAGATACCCCTCAACATTTCCTACCATAAACTGTCACCTCTTTCTGCTGCCATAAGTATTGCCTTTATTATCATGTTGTAGCCAGTACACCTACACAGATTTCCAGACACTCCTTCTCTTATATCTTCTTCAGTTGGATGTGGTATTAAGCTTAAAAGTGCATGTGCAGCCATTATCATTCCTGGCGTGCAAAAACCACATTGAACTGCTCCTGCTTCTGCAAAACATTCCTCTAAAATCTTATACTGCTTTGTTCCTTTAAGTCCCTCAATTGTTATTATTGATTTACCTTCAACAGATCCAAGGCTTACAAGGCATGAATTTACAAGTTTTTTATCTATTATAACTGCACAAGCTCCACATTCTCCTTCACCGCATCCTTCTTTAGGCCCAGTGATATTTAAATCATCCCTCAAAAAATCCAACAATCTTTTACTTGTATTTTTATTTGCCCTAACCACCTTATTATTAATTAAAAATGTTATTGATTTATTCATTTGTTATCGCCTCCATTATATATTCAGGAGTTGCTGGAACTTTATTTATTTTAACTTCAACAGCATTTTCTACAGCATCTACATAAGCTGGTGCTGTTCCAACAAGAGTAAGCTCACCTGCGCCCTTTGCTCCAAAAGGTCCAAGTTCACATGGATTATCTATAAATACATTTTTTATATTTACAACATCCTTTGCTGTCGGGATAATATAATCAGTTATGCTGTGCTGCTTTAAAACTCCATCACTACATTCCATATTTTCACATGATCCATAGCCAAGACCCTGAATAACTCCTCCCTGAACCTGTCCTTCCATAATAGTCTTGTCAATTTCTTTACCAACATCAAATGCTGAATATATTCCCTTTACATCTGTTACCCCTGTTAAAGTGTTAACTTCAACTTCCACAACATTAACTCCCCATGAATAACTTGGATAAGCATCTCCACAGAAGTTTTTTTCATCCCATGGAATAAGGTCTGGATGTTTATAGCTTTCTATTATGATTTGTTCTTTTTTATCAATCCACTGTACCTTAAGCTTTTTTGCAGCTCTTTCAAGAAGCTTTCCAACAACCATTACAGATCTTGATGCTGCAGTTGGTCCTGAATCTGGCACTCTGTCTGTATCTGGATTATTATAGATTATTTCATCATAATTAATTCCAAGAACCTGTGCCACAATCTTTCTTAAGGTTGTCTGAAGTCCTTGTCCCATATCTGTATTTGCTACAAGTATCTCAACTTTATCATCCTTATGTTTTAAAAGCTTTACCACAGCTTTTATAAAATCTCTTTCACCACTGCCTGTAAAACCACATCCATGAAGGAATATGGACATTCCTATTCCTTTTTTAATAATTTCCTTATTATTTTTATTATTTATTTCATTTTTTATATATTTCTTTGAAAAATCACACATATTCTCAATTTTGTTTACCATTTCTTCCAGCTTTACATCATAGAAGAAGTTTCCACCTGTTGCCGTATCATCACCACGTTTTACAAAATGTTTCTCCTTAAATTCAAGTGGATTTACTTTAATCTTCTTTGCAATATGATTCATGTGAGTTTCTATTGCAAATATGCTCTGTGGACCACCAAAACCCCTAAACGCTCCATTTGGAACTGTATTTGTCTTTACCACTTTTCCATGCACTTTTAAATTAGGAATGTTATACACTCCAGTTGCACAAATTAGTGATCTTTGTAAAACCACGCTTGAAAGACTTGAATAAGCACCACCATTTAAGATGATATCAATATCAATTCCTATAATATTGTTATCCTTATCCAATGCAGTTTTATATTTTAAAAAAGCAGGATGACGCTTTGTTGTAGATGACATATCTTCAATTCTATTTAAAATTAGTCTGACAGGACTTTTCGTCTTCATGCATGCAACTGCTATCTGTGAACCTAGAATTGATGGATAATCTTCCTTTCCTCCAAAGCCTCCACCTGTTGTTGTCTGGACTATCCTCACTTCATCATCTTTGCACCCCAGTGCCTGAATTACTGCGTTCTTTACATAATAAGGACATTGCATGGTTCCATAAACAGATACTTTATTTTCTTCATAAACACCTACAACTCCCTGTGTTTCAAGATATGCCTGTTCCTGATATCCGGTTGTAAATTCTTCTTCAATTATTACATGTGCGTCTTTGAATGCTTTATTAACATCACCTCGTCCATAACCATACTCTGCAAATATATGATTAGAAATTTTCAAATCCAATACCGGCTCTTCTTCTTCATATTCAACTTTTATCTCATTTACAAGTCTAACTACTTCATCTAAATCTGGTCCTGCTACAAGCAGTATTGGTTCACCTATATAGTTAACCTCTTCATCTGCAAATACAGGCATATCATTTTGAATTATCTTCACCTTGTTCAATCCTGGAACATCCTTACCTTCAATTACAAAATAACCATCCTTCATACTTGGCATACTTATTTTCTTTATTTTGGCTTTAGCTTTTAAAGATCTTAATGTCTTAGCATGAAGACAGTTTTTAAATTTCATATCTGCAATATATTTAGCACTTCCACTCACCTTAATTTCGTGATCTGATTTAGTAACTGATCTGCTTATATCATTTATGCATGATTCCATGATTACACCCCCTTTACATTACCATTACAAGTTTCTTAGAATACATTGTATATTGCCTTAGAAGGACATCTTGACTCACATAAACCACATCCAAAACAATTCTTTGTATCTATTTTAATTTGATTATCTATAATAGTTATTGCAAAATATGGGCATGCTTTTTCACATAATCTACAGTTATTGCATTTGTCTTTATTTATAAGTGGATATTCTGGCTCATATTTAACTTGTCCTATAGACAATTTTTCATTTATTACTTCTTCAACAGAATTGAATCCATGTTTTTTTAAGGCTTTTGGAAGTTCTTCAATTAATTTTTCATATAAATCCTTTCCCTTTAACATGGCAGCAGATAACATCTGTACAGCACTTGCACCAGCAAGTAAAAACTCAATAATATCATCTGCACTTGAAATTCCTCCAACTCCTATAATTTCACATTCAGGTACTGCTTTTTTTATTTTATGAATTAATGCAAGTGCCATAGGTTTAATTGCAGGGCCTGATGTCCATACTTCACCTTCCTTATTTCCAATAAGAACACTTCTTTTATCAATATCAATATTCATTGTTGGACCTAATGAATTTATTGCAACTATTCCACTACCTTTATTTTCAATAACCATCTTTGCAAACCCTATTGGATCTGGTATATGAGGACTCATCTTCATAAAAACAGGCTTTTGCGTGAATCTTCTTATTGTTTTTAAAGTTTCTTTTATATTACTTAAATCCTTTCCTACATAATGAGTTGATATTTCAAAAGCATCTGCAAACACATCTAATTTGGGAATGAGAAATTCCATATCTTCTTTTGTATATCCTACACTTATTATCAAAGGCTTATCTTTTAATTCCTTTTTTATTGATGGCAGAAATTCATCTATCCAAATTTCTGGAGCATATTCTGACCATAATTCAGCATTCATTATGAAATTTTTTCCTCCATATATACAAGGTCTCACAACTTCTGCTTTCTTACTTGAAATTGTCTTTGTAACCATTGCACCTACACCAAATTCATTCAGTGCACTTATTTTATCCTTATCTCCAACTAACGGCCCTGATGCGGGCATTAATGGATTTTCTAATTTTATTTTTCCTATAGTTGTGTTTAAATTCATACTACATCTCCCATCTCACAATATTTTAACTTTCCTTTATATGATCCCATAATCTTTGGGCTACACTCTCAGCCTCTTCATATATTTTTTCTATATTCTGTACAGTCTTATAATCCTTTATTTTTGTTACTCCTTTGCACCATACATTGGAAGGTTTAAAGTTATCCATAATTCCATAAAAATAATGTCCAAAAGTATTTTCTTCATTAACTGGAGTAAAGCTCTTATAATCTACAGTAATAAAATCGGCTTCATATCCTTTTTCAATTCTCCCCAATCTGCATCCTAAAATCTTTCCTGCATATTCATAATTAGCTTCTATTATTTCTTTTAAATTATTTAAATTAAAAACAGTTGTACTTTTATATTTAAGATGCATACCATATAATAAATTTACAATTTCTCTACTAAAATTAAATCCTAAGCCATCATTCCCAAGAATACATTTAATTTTTCTCTTTTGAAAATTTATCACATCTGCAAGTCCAACTGCATTGTTTAAATTTGAAGTTGGATTTAAAGCTATATATATTTTTTTATTCTCCAGTATATCCTTATCTTTATCATTTATATAAATACAGTGAGATAAAATTGAGTTTTCATTTAATAAATCATACTCATTCAGTCTCTCAACAGGAGTTTTGTTATATTTTTTCATACTGTTAATATTATCTTCATCACTCTCACCTACATGAATATGTATAGGCATTTTCTTAATTTTATCTTTTATTTTTCTTAAACTATCATTATCTAATGTAAGACATGCGTGCATTCCAAAAATTCCACGTGCATTACTATCTTTACATTTTTTATTAAAGTCTATATTTTCTTCAATACACTGATTTAAGTCAAATCTGTCACTTGTCTCAAAGCAAAATACTCCCCTAATTCCACCTTCATCACACACTGACTTTTTTAATACATCAAGGCTTCCTTTTATGATCCTGCCACTTGCATGATGGTCAATCACAGTAGTTACTCCATCTTTAAGAAATTCCATACTGCTTATAAGTCCACTATAATAAATCTCTTCTTCACCAAGTGCCCTATCAAGTTTCCACCACATGCCTTCAAGAAGCTCTACAAAGCTTTTGGGATTGCATTTTGTTACCCAGCCCCTTGCAAAAGTTGAATAAATATGGCTATGACAATTTACAAGTCCAGGCATTAAAGTTTGTCCATTTAAATTGATTATTTCATCAAATTTATTGGCGTTATGATGTTTAAAATCTTCCATTGAACCTGTTTCAAGGATTTTTTCATTAAAAATAATATAAGAGTTCTTTTTTAAGGTTTCATAATCAAATATATCTACATTTATTAAAGCTTTTATCAAGTTCAATTCTCCTTTCAATATATGAACCACTAGATGAATTTTTTAAAAACTCATTATTATTCACAATCATATTTCCTTTTGCAAAAACAGCCTTTATACTTCCCTTTAGAACCTGTCCATCATATATTGACTCTTTATCATTAACTATTGTTGTATTATTAGGATCAAAAACTACAATATCTCCATCACTACCTACCATAAGGCTTCCTTTTTTAGGATAAAGACCATGAATTATAGCTGGATTTTCAGTAAATTTAGGAATTATTTTTTCCTTGTATAAAGTGTACATATTTAAAAATGAATATTTTACGCCATCAACTCCCATTGCAATATCACTTGTATATTTTTTATTTTTCATATGCTCTGAAAATGGACAGTGATCTGTTCCTATTATATCTATTCCATCAATATTATCCTTTAATTTTAACCTCTCACTTTCTGCTCTAAGTGGAGGAGTCATTGTATATCTATATCCATTCTCACCTTCATAAACAGATGAGTTAAACTTAAAATAATGTGGTGCACTTTCAAGTATTATGCTAGAATGAAGGCTATCTTTAAAATTTTCTCTCACTCTTTCTACAGTTGTACCGCAATTAGTATGAACTATATATAAAAGTCCATTTCTATATGCTGCCATTTCACAAAGTTTTAACACTTCACTTATTTCAGCTATTGCTGGTCTTGCCTTTTCATGATCTTTTACAAGTATATTCTTCTCTTTTATAAGATCATTATTTTCAGCATGAACTACAACTCTGCACTCATATTCCTTTGAATATTTTAAAAGTTCATCTATTATATTGTCTTTTGTCATTCTTCCAGTGGATTCATAAGTGGTAAAAATTTTTATAGTTGGCATTCCAAGTGCTCTGCCTTTTTTGAAAAGTTCTTTTACATCTTCTTTAAAACTTCCTAAGGTAACATGAAATCCATAATCAATAACGCTATCTTCAGCCTGTTTCTTTCTCTTATTAAATTCGAAGTCCAGTTCAGAGACATTGTTTATTGGATCAAGAAAATCTATATATGTTGTGATTCCTCCAAGTGCTGCATTAATTGAGCCTGTGTGAAAATCCTGTGCCGATACATTTTTGCCTAAACCAAGATTAAAATGTACATGGGGATCAATAAAACCCGGCATAATAATGCAGCCTTTAGCATCATATACTTTACTACAATGCATTATTGACGATGTTACAGATTCTATTACACCCTTTTTTATATAGAGATTGCTCTTTATAAATCTTCCCTCTAAATATACATATCCATTTATAATTCCTAAATCCACATACTCACACCCTTTACGATGCTACTTATTGCATCTTTTTTATAATTTTCTACTATAATTATTAATATGATACAAATACCAAATTTAATATTATCTAAGTTGCATTTTAATCCGATTTATAATACCCATAAAACACAAAAAGAGCCCTATTCCCTTATGTGAAATATGACTCCATTGTCTTTATTTAAATCAAGTATTTCTACTAAATTAATTTTTTATTAAACTCTGATAAAGCTTCATTATAATCCTGTGCAGTATCTACATCAAGAATAATACTTTTATCTTCTATTATTTCGTAAGCTACTTTTCTATTTTTTAAAAATTCACGAAGATTATAATCATCACTTTTTACAAGAATATCCTGCACAATGCTACTATCAGCCAAGATAGGATGTCCCCCTTTACCATAAAAGCTTGGAATAATAACCTCTTTGTTCTTATTCTCTTCTTTTATGCTTTTAGTTAATATCTCTTCAATAACTTTCTTATTTATTAAAGGATAATCTCCTGGTGTTAAAAAGAATTTTTCACTTTCCACCTGTGATATTCCCTTTTTTATGGAAGTAAACATGCCTTTTGGATAGTTATCATTATATACTGTTACTACCTTTTCATAATCTTTAACAAGCTTTTCTATTTTTTCATATTTAAATCCTGTAACAACAATAATTTTTCTACAGCTGTCATAAAAACCTTCAATGCACCTTTGCAGTATTGTTTTTCCTTCAATGTCGAATTCCATTTTAAATCCATCTGCTCGTGTTGAGTATCCTCCAGCTAAAATTACAGCATCTACAGACATCCTACTCTCCCTCCATACTATGTTTTTCCTTGGATATTTTATAATTTAACAATTGTACCACTGCTACCACCAACATAATCCCCATCCCTAATAACAGCATATCCGTTTATAATCACATATTTTATTCCATCTGCATACTGTGTTGGTTCAACATAAGTTCCCTTATCTATTATTTTATTTTTATCAAAAATGACTATATCTGCTTTTGTTCCAGGAGCAAGATGCCCCCTGTCTTTTATTCCCATTGTCAAAGCACTTTTATATGTCATTTTAAAAATTGCTTCTTCAAGTGACAAAGCCTTTAGTTCTCTAACATATCTTCCAATTCCCCTTGCAAATGCTCCATAAACCCTTGGATGTGGTTTCCCTCCAAGAAGTCCATCTGTACAGAAATTCTGTTCAGGTCTTTTCATAAACTTTATTACAAGTTCTTCAGATCCATAATAATCAATCATACCTACTGCATTTTCTTCTTCAATCAATAAATCTAATGCTGCTTCTACTGGATCTTTACCTTGAATATCTCCTATTTCTTTCAAATTTTTTCCTATAAACTTTTCATTTCTTTGATTTTTTACTGATGTTATATAAATTCCATCTGTTCCTGCAAACTCAATGAAATTATCCCATTTGCAGTTTTTCTCATAAATTTCTTTGATAATTTTAGGTCTTAATTCATATGAACTAATCCTTTCAAGCATCTTCTCTGTTCCTCCACTTTGAACCCATGGTGGAATAATTACACTTAGCATCGTACTTCCTGCTTCATATGGATATTGATCAAAAGAAATTCTTATTCCCTTTCTTTTTGCATCTTCAAGAAGTTCAATTATTCCCTGACTTTTATCCCAGTTATTTTTTCCACATATTTTAAAATGTGAAAAATGTACCTTAACACCACTTTCACGTCCTATTCTTATTATTTCTTTCATAGAATCAATTATTTCATTGGCCTCACTTCTCTGATGAACTACAAATATCTTGTCATACTCCGCAACAACCTTGCATAACTCTATTAGTTCTTCAGTATTCCCATAAGCACATGGTATATATATAAGTCCCGATGAAAGTCCTATTGCCCCAGATTTTAGTTCACGCCTTAAAATATCTTTCATCTTTTCTAAATCCTGCCTTGAAGCTATACCATCTGAAAGTCCCATGGCTTCCATTCTTATGTTTCCATGAGGTACCAAATAAGCTATATTAGAAATAAGCTGTCTTTCTTCAATTGCTTCAAAATATTCTTTTGTAGTTTCATATTTCCATGATATCTTATCACTGTCTCCATCAAGTCCACTTAGATTTTTTCTCCAGTCTTTAACATACTTTAAAGGTGTAGGAGCCATGGATATTCCATCTTGTCCAAGAACTTCTGTTGTTATTCCTTGAAAAAGCTTTGGCATTATATTTTTATCACTTAAAATCATCAAATCCGAATGACTGTGTGTATCGATAAAGCCTGGTGAAACAATAAGTTTTTCAGCATTTATTACATAATCCATAGAATGTTTCTTGTCTTTTAAGTTCTTTCCAATTTCAATAATTTCATCATTGTTTACAATAATGTCACCCTTGTATGATGGTCTTTTTGTACCATCAACTATTGTTCCATTCTCTATCATCCATTTCATATCCTTCACCCCTAATCACAATATTAAATGAGTTCAAGTAAAGAATTCATTATTACATAATATCCCTTACATGCTTTTTCAAGCTGATCTATTTCAATATATTCATCAATAGTATGTGCAATATTTTCCTTTGATGGTCCAAAACCGATTGTTTTTATTCCTGCTTCTCCTGCATAATGACTTCCATTTGTGCAAAATGAATAATTTGTAATTTTAGACATAATACCTATAGATTTAAGTTTTTCATAAGTATTTTTTATAAATACTTCATTTTGGTCATAACACCATGCTGGGAAAAATCTTTCGCCTTCAATAATTGCTCCAGTATGACATTTTTCTTTTCCTCTTGCATATGAAACCTTGTAATCAACATTCGGTTTATTCTTTTTTAATTCTTCAATTAATTCTACAATTGGTTTTAGTACACTTTCCTTTGTTTCTCCAACAAGAAGTCTTCTGTCATAAGTTGCTTTACAGTAACTTGGAACTACTGATGCTCCTGGATATGGTGAAGATTTTATATCTGTAAGTTCTAAAATACCTTTTCCAAGAAATTCATCTTCCTCATAAGGAATTTCCTGAAGCTTGTTTATTATTTCAGCCATACTGTAAACAGCATTAACTCCTTTTTCAGGATTAGCTGAATGAGCAGGAACTCCAAAGGTTTCAACTACAACTTCAGCTCTACCTCGTTGTCCTATTTTTAAATTTAAATGAGAAGCTTCACCTATGACAACATAATCTGGCTTTACATATTCACTTATATTTCTTGATGCAACACCTTCAAAACATTCTTCATGCACAACACCTGAAATATATATTTCTCCAGGAAAGTCCTTATTATTATCTTTTGCAAAGTATTTTGCCGCAATTATCATGGCAGAAAGTGACCCCTTCATATCAGATGTTCCTCTTCCATATATTCTCCCATCTTCTATAACTCCTCCAAATGGGTCATGACTCCACTTTTCTGAATCTTCAGCTGGAACTGTATCAATATGTGCATCAAATAATACTTTATTTCCAGGTCTTTTACCCTTTATTTTTCCAATAATGCTTCCATACTTATCAACAATCACATCATCAAATCCGCATTCTCTCATTTTTTTTTCAAGAAATTTAACAAGCTTTCCTTCATTTCCTGAGTAACTTTGTATTTTTATAACATCCTGACATAGCTTTATAAGCTCTTCTTTTTTATTATTTTCCATTTATAACTCCTCCATACTTAACTTTATTATATAAAGTTATTACCTCTACATTTACACCATAAGATGTATATACATTTCACTATGAACTTTATAATTACAATATATAAATCACATAGTTATTTCTAATTCAATTGCTCACAAAAAATACACACAAGAAGCATCAAATGTCAATTATCAACTACACTATATAACAGGCATTATTATATTATATGCAACATTACTTCTCATTAAAATCATATTATTCTTCAATAATGGATTTATAAACATCTGGATCTGTATTTCCCTCTGTAGATATTATAAGAACATTTGATTTTTCATTTAATTCAAGATATGTTTTTAATTTATCATATTCAGGATTTGTCATTATTTCATCAAGGACTCCCATTCCAACAGCACCTGACTCTCCAGAAGTAATCTTAGGATCATCTTTTAATGGTTTATTTAACATTTTCATTCCTCTTTTAGTCATTTCATCACTTACACTTAGGAAAACATCGCAATATCTGCTTAATATCTCATAACCAAGTGGATTAGGCTCACCACATGCAAGTCCACACATAATTGTATTTAGATCTCCACCTACCGCTGTACATTTATTGTTAAGAGCTGATTCAAAGAAACATGCTGCATTAGAAGGTTCAACAAGGATTATTTTAGGAGGATTTTTTATATATTCTTCTGTAAATACACTTGCCATAACCCCTGCAAATGCTCCTACTCCTGCCTGAAGAAATATATGAGTTGGAATATTCTCTTTAAGCTCATTTATAACTTCTTTTGCAAGAGTTGAATACCCCTTCATTATCCATTTTGGAATATCTTCATACCCTTCCCAAGCTGTATCCTGTATTATTGTCCAACCGTTTTTCTCGGCAAGTTCATTTACAAGTCTTACTGTTTCATCATAGTTATATTCTGTTATTTCTCCATATGCACCTAAATCTGTTATATTTTTCAGACGATTTTCTGTACTTCCCTTTGGCATATAAATCCTGCATGGTACTTCAAGCTGTTTAGCTGTCCATGCGACTCCACGTCCATGATTTCCATCTGTTGTTGAAACAAGAGTAATATCCTTTAATTCTTTTTTCCACTCGCCAGATTTAAGATATTCAAATGTTATTTCTGACATATCTTTATTAATCATTTTGCCTATATACTTGCCTATTGCAAAAGATGCACCAAGAACCTTAAATGCATTTAATCCAAACCTTGTTGATTCATCTTTTATAAAAACATTTTTAATTCCTACTTTTTTTGAGTAGTTTTTAAGTATATGAAGTGATGTTTCAGAATATTCACTAAAACTTTTATGATAATTTATCGCTTCATCATCAATATACAATCCATAAAATTTTTCCTTCTCAATTTCCTTTTTATCCTTTAAATTATCATTTTTCTTCCAGATTATTGACTTATTCATTTACCAATACCTCCAAATAAATTAAATACATATGTCTATTTAATAATAGAAAAAGTCTTACTCTATTATGAATAGAATAAGACCTCGTTGTCTTTTTAATTATGCTAAAATATTTAATATAAGTATAATCTTGTAAATTTATACAGTCAATAGAAATTGATCATTTAATCTAAATTTTATTAAATTGCCCTGCCACAACAATATCTTGCTATGATATTCTCACATGTTCCAAGATATATTAATTTTTCAATTCTCTCTTCAAGTGTGCCATTGTAATATTTCCATAGATTTTTATCATCAATTATCAATGCATCAAATTCATATCCTTCTTCAAAGCTTCCTACCTTCCCAAAGAATTTTCCACCACCTTTTGTTGCAAGATAAAATGCCTCTGAACTTCTCAACCCTCTGCTTCCATCATTATAATCAATTGCCCTTATTTTAGATAATTTTATTGTATCTGCTATTGTAGAAAACATACTTATCTTTTCTCCTCCGGCAAGGTCTGTTCCAAGACCAATATTATAATCATCCATCATCAGTTTATTTATAGCGCAAACTCCGCTTGAAATATTTATATTAGAATTTGGACAATGTGCTATGAAAACATTATTTTTCTTCATTCTTGAAAGTTCATCTTTTGTTAAGTGAACACAATGTGCCATAACAGTGGCAGTTTGTCCCAAAAGATTATGATCATCATAAACATGTCCATAACTTTCTGACTCTGGATAAAGTTCCTTAACCCATTTTATTTCAGATATATTTTCACTTAAATGTGACTGTACTGGTAAATTATCTTTTAATGCCATTTTTCCTAAAGACATCATAAGTTCACTACTACAGCTTGGTACAAATCTTGGTGTAATTATGGGCTTTACATAATCATATTTATCTTTATACTCATTTATCCACTCCTCAGTTTCTTTTATTGATTCTTTTGTTGTTTCAACAAGATAATCTGGAGAATTAATGTCCATATTTACTTTTCCTACATATGCACAAAGTTTTCTTTTGCTTAGTAAATCCATTAAAACCCCTGTTGATTTTCTATGTATTGTAGAAAAAATCACAGAACGCATTGTTCCATTATTGTACAAGTCGCAAGCAAAATCCTTATACACTTTCTCTGCATACAATACATCACTAAACTTTGCTTCTTCCTTAAAAGTATAATTATTGAGCCATTGTAAAAGTGTCTTATCATATCCAAGTCCACAAAGTGAATACTGGGGAGCATGTACATGTAAATCTACAAATCCCGGAATTATTAATTTATCACCATAATCAGTTACTTTTAAAGTTTTATACTCTTCTGGAAGTTTATCAAATATTCCTATGACATAATTATCATTTACTACAATATATGAATTTTTTAAAGTGGTAAATGTTTCGCTTTCTTTTGTAAAAATTATATTTCCTTTAATTATTAATATGTTCTTTTCTTTACCTGTCATAAACATCAATCCTTTTTATATAAAATTAAAGAAGTTATATGCATATATAATATATTAAATATAACTTCTTTGTTAATTAATTCTATTTTATTTTATTGAATCATCATAATTTATGATGAAAATTGGCTATTATAAAGATCATAATAAAATCCGTGTTTTTTAATTAATTCTTTATGATTTCCCTGTTCTACTATTTTTCCTTTATTCATAACTAATATTTTATCAGCACTTACTATTGTTGAAAGCCTGTGGGCAATAACAAAGCTAGTTCTTCCACTCATCAGTGTTAAAAATGCCTTTTGAATTCTCATTTCTGTAAGTGTATCAATAGAACTTGTTGCTTCATCCAAAATAAGAATCCTTGGTTCAGCAAGCATTACTCGTGCTATAGTAAGAAGCTGTCTTTGACCTGCTGATAGATTTTCTTCATTAATCACTGTATCATATCCATCTTTAAGTCTTTTTATAAATGAATGTGCATGTGCCTTTTTAGCTGCCTTAATTATATCTTCTTTTGATGCATCTGAATTTCCATAAGAAATATTATCACTTATTGTACTATTAAAAAGCCATGGATCTTGAAGAACCATTCCAAAGTTCTTTCTAAGGCTATCTCTTGTTACATCGCATACATTATTGTCATCAATATATATTGCACCCTTGTCTATATCATAAAATCTCATTAATAAATTTACAAGTGTTGTTTTTCCACATCCTGTAGGTCCTACTATTGCTATTGTTTCCCCCGGTTTTGCTTCAAAAGAGAAATCTTCTATTAAAGGAATACTCTTATCATAAGAAAAATACATATTAGTTATTTTTATATTTCCCTTGCAATTTTCAAGTTCTATTGCATTTTCCTTATCAGGACATTCACCTGTTTCATCTATTATGTTGAAAATACGTGTTAATGATGCGAACGCTGTCTGTATCTGTGCTGTAATTCCTGATATTTCATTAAATGGTTTTGCAAACTGAGCAGAATATATTAAAAAGCTTGAAATTATTCCTACAGAAACACCTTTAGTTATAGCTAAAATACCTCCAACAAGCCCAACAGCTATATAAGAAATATTATTGATAAATCTTGTACTTGGATTTATAAGTGCTGATGCAAACATAGCATGAGTGGCAGTTTTACATAGATTATCTGAAATTTTTTCAAACTGTTTCATTGACATTCTTTCTCTATCAAAAGCTTTTACTATCTTTTGATTTCCAACTATTTCAGATACAAATGATGACAACTCTCCAACAGACTGCTGTTGTTTTACAAATGAGGTCTGACTAAATCTGCTTATCATTGATGCAATAATGAATCCTACTGGTGTTACAACAAGTATTCCTATTGTAATCTCTACATTTAAGTAAAACATACAAAAAAGTGCTGTAACAACTGTTACTATCCCTGATAATACATTTGTAATTGATACTGCTAAAGCATCACTTACACTATCTAAATCATTTGTAAATCTGCTTATTATATCTCCATGCTTATGATGATCGTAATAAGATAATGGCTGTTTATTTAAGCTTTCAAAAGTATCTCTTCTCATATCCCTTACGATTATATATGCCACCTTATTTGCATATCTTGAAATAAACCATTGAAATAAGGATGAAATTATGTATATAAATCCAAGACCTATTAATATACGGTATAAATTATTGAAATTAACACTATTTACTCCCTGCATATTATCAATTGCAACTCCGTTTAAATAAGTTGCCACAACAACTGCAATATTACTCATAAATGCACAGACAATAGCCAGAATAACTTGAAATTTATATGGTTTCACATAAGTTAATGCTCTCTTAAAATTATTCATAAATTTTCCTCCTCTATCTAGTCTGTGATTCATATATTTCTCTATATGTATTGCAGCTATCTAATAATTCTTCATGAGTTCCAAGTCCCATACAAATTCCATCGTCTAAAACTAATATCTTATCTGCAGATATGATTGAACTTATCCTTTGAGAAATTATTATTGATGTTGTGTCTTTTAAATTATCTCTTAATGATTTGCGAAGTTTTTTATCTGTTTCATAATCTAATGCACTTAAACTATCATCCAAAATAATAATCGGTGGTTTTTTTATTAATGCTCGAGCTATTGCAAGACGCTGTCTTTGTCCACCAGAAAAATTCTTGCCACCTTCATAAATAACAGAATTTATTCCATCTTTCATTCGGCTTACAAATTCATAAGCTTCAGCATTTTTCAAAGCATCTATTATTTCTTCATCACTTGCATCTTCTTTTCCCCATTTAATATTATCTGCTATAGTTCCCGTGAACAAAACTGATTTCTGAGGAACTACTCCTATTAATTTGTGAAGAAAACTTTGAGAAAATTCTTTTACATCTTTTCCAAAACAAAGAACTGAACCTGCTGTACTTTCATAAAATCTTGGTATTAAATTAGCAACAGTAGACTTTCCACTTCCTGTTGTTCCAATTATTCCAAATACTTCTCCCTTGTTTACTACAAACGACAAGTTTGATAAAACATCTTCTGAGTTATACTTAAATGATACATTATCAAATTTTATTATTTCTTCATTTTCTAATAATTCTTCCTCAAAAACATCTTTAATACCTTCTTCGTCGTTTATACTTGGAGTCCAACTAAGAACTTCATTTATTCTAGATGCTGATGCAGAAGCTTTAGTAAATGTAACCAATAAGTTTGCAACTACTATAAGTGCTAGTAAAACCTGAGTAATATAATTTATTAAAATTACAATGTCTCCCTGAGTAAGTGTTCCAATCTGTACATTAATTCCTCCAAAATAAAGTAACAGTATAATTCCCATATTCATTATAAGTGAAGTTAATGGATTCATTAATGCAGATAAATTAGTCACCTTTATATATGCCTTTGATACATCTTCTGTTGATTCTTTTATTCTTCGACTTTCATTTTCATGATTGGCAAAAGCTCGTATTACTCTAACTCCGCTTAAATTCTCCCTTAATATATTTCCAAGGAAGTCCATTTTCCCTTGAGCTGCTTTATATAAAGGTACTGTCATTTTCATAATTACAGCTATTACTAAAATAAAAATTGGAATTAAAAATACAAATATTAAAGACATTTTTGCATCTATGTATACTGACATTATCAAAGCACCAATACATAAAAAAGGAGCCCTGCTTACAAGTCTAATAAGCATTGCAACAGCTAATACAACCATATTAACATCGTTTGTCATTCTATTAATTAATGTTGAATTACCAAAACTGTCTATATCAGAATATGAAAATAATGATATTTTATTTAATAAGTTTTTTCTTATATCATTCCCAACATTCTGACAAGTATAAGATGCATAATACTGACACAATGATGCAGATGCTAATCCAACACTTATTGTTAAAAACATTAAAATAGTCATCTTTACAACATAAGGTATGTCCTTATTTATAATACCAATATCAATTATTTTACCCATAAAAATCGGTAATAGTAACTCTAGGACTGCTTCAAATAGTTTAGCCCCTGACCCTATTACCGTTTCTTTCATATATGGCTTTAAAAATCTTCTGAGTCTATACAACATTCATCCCCCCATTGTATATTTTCTTTAATTATACATTAATAGGAATAAATGTTCTAGACTCTATTTCTTAAGAAAAGATGAAGTTTGTTAATCATAATACTCTTATATAAATATTAAGAATATACAACTAAAAATTAAAGCAAATAATTTCTCATTAAACTTTTAATCATAATCTTCTAAATATCTTTTAATTTATTTTTTATAAAATCTATGTCATACTCTATGATTTCCATATTATTTCTACATTGCTTTCCATATTCAATAACAAGATCGGCTTCTGGTGTATATTCCTTATACATTTCAAAAAATTCTTCCATGTTAAGTTTTCCATTTCTTATTGAATCATGACAGTCATGAAATCCATCATTATTGTGAAGATGATATGATACAATTTTATCCTTTAACCTGAATATAACATTTTTCAAATCCCAATTATTAGCAAATGCATGCCCAACATCAATAAGGATATTGTTTGGAATACCTTCAGCCATCTTAATAAATTCTTCTTCATCTAAAAGCATATTGTTATGAGAAATTACTCCACAATTTTCTACAACAATATTTCCATTATATTCGCGTGATATATTATTTAACTCCAATAAATTTTCACTTGAAACTTCTATCATTTTAATTCTTTCTTCCTTTGAAATTTCACAGTTATTATGATGATATACAATATATGAACTGTTTAATTCTTTTGAAAGCTTTAAAGTTTCTATGAAATACTTTTTTGCTTTCATATATTCACTTGAAGTTTTTTCTGCACTATGTTCCGTATCATAGTATGGACCATGAAGTGATATATTATATTCCTTAAACTTTTCTATATTTTCTTGTAACACATCAATGAATACATCACTCTGCCATTCTGGAAAAATTTCAATACCAATATCATTGTGCTTCATATTATTAAGTAGTTTAAAAATATCCATTAAATTTTCTGGACTGTACATATTTGTGCTAATATATATATTCATAATCCTCACCTTTTCAATTTAATTTGTTATTCATTTGCTGCTTTATCAAGTACCTGAAATTCAGGATATCCAAGAGAATTTGTTGTTTCTCTATCAAATAGATGTATCCTTTTAAAATCTGGTGCAAAATAAACTTTGTCGCCTGGTTTAAAATGATTTTCATCTAAAACTGCAATAATTTCATTTCCATCAACATTAAAGTAAACACCTGCTTTATTGCCGTAATCTTCAATGTACTTTACACATCCCTTAAATGAATTCTTCTTTTGAATCTTATTAAGCTTTATGTGTTCAGGTCTTATTCCAAAAGACAATTCTCTTGTACCACTATACTGCACAATATCTGACCATTCTTTTGTAAGTTCAATAGTTTGATCTCCTAATGTTATGCATCCATTTGAATAATACACATCAAATATATTGGTAGATGGAGAACCAATAAATTTAGCTGTAAATATATTACTTGGTCTGTTATATACATTATAAGGTGTATCAATCATCTGAAGCTTTCCTTTATTCATAAGTGCAATTCTGTCACCAACTGTCATTGCTTCTACCTGATCATGTGTTACATATATCATAGTCTGCTTAAATGTTTCATGAATCTTTACAAGTTCTTTTCTTGCATGACCTCTAAGCTGTGCATCAAGATTTGAAAGTGGCTCATCCAAAAGGAAAAAATCTCCCCTTTTAACCACAGCTCTTGCAAGAGCAACTCTCTGTCTCTGTCCACCAGAAAGATCCTTTGGCTTTCTATCTTCAAGTCCATTAAGCTGAAGCATTTCTACTGCACTATTTAATCTTTCTTCAATTTCTTCTTTTGGAAGCTTGTGTACTCTAAGTCCATATGTTATATTTTCTGCAACTGTCATATGTGGAAAAAGGGCATAGTTTTGAAATACCATTCCTATATTTCTGTCACCGCTCTTTACATCATTTACACATTTTCCACCCATATACATCTTCCCAGAAGTTATATCTTCAAGACCTGCAATCATTCTTAAAATTGTTGATTTTCCGCATCCTGATGGGCCAAGTATTATAAGCCTTTCCCCTTCTTTTATTGTTAAATTCAAATTATCTACTACCGTATTCTTTCCATAAGATTTAGTTAGGTTTTCAAATATAATCTCTTTCATATCTATCTCCTATCCCTTTATTCCTGATGATGTATAAGTGTTTATAATATATTTCTGGAATATTATATATAAAATTAAAGGAATTATCATTGTTATAACTGATACAGCCATAGCTACCGTAAAGTCTGTACCTCCTTCAGAACTTATAAAAAGCTGAAGTGCAAGTGGAAGTGTAAAGTTTTCCTTAGACTTTAATATAAGTACTGGCCATACATATTCATTCCATGAATTAATGAAAAACATTATTCCTGTAGAAATTATGGCTGGTTTTACCATAGGTATTACTATATCTCTCATACGTTTAAGGTGTCCTACCTTTTCAATTTCTGCAACTTCCATAAGAGACTTAGGTATTGTTTTCATTGATTGTCTTAATAAAAATATTCCTGTTGCATCACTAAGCTGTGGTAGTATTACACCCATAAGGGTATCATTAATTCCAAGGCTTGATACTGTAAGATAATTAGGTATCATAGTAACTGTAAATGGTATAAATATAGTACTTATCAATACAAAATACAATATGTTCTTATACTTGAAATCAAAATATACAAAAGCATATGCCGCAAGTACTGATGTAAGTACTTTAAATACTGTTACTGTAGCTGCAATAAAAAATGTATTTCCTGTTATTTTTGCAAAAGGCAGCCTTTTAAAGACTTGAAGGTAGTTTTCAAAAGTAGGATTATCAGGAATTATTCCAAATACATTGCTGTATGCTTCGTTTAATTCTTTAAAAGAGCTTGAAACTGCAAATATTATTGGAAAAAGAGTAATTACTACAAATGCAACTAATAAAACATGCCATTTAAACTCTGAATCCATCTTAATTTTCATAATATACTCCTTTTTCTACATATTTAAATTCTAATATAAGAAGCCCTATAAACAATATCATAGTTATTATTGCAAATGCTGATGCAGTTCCTGTTCTATAAAGGACGAATGCCTCCTGGTATGCATTATATATAGCATTTGAACTTGCATTGTCAGGCCCACCTTGAGTTATTACCTTTATAGGAGTAAATACATATTGAAGTCCTTGAACTATAGTCATTATGAATACATAAATTCCCGTTGCACTGCTCATAGGAACTACAATATCAAAGAAGATTTTATACATAGGAACATTATCCATTTTTGCTGCTTCAATCACTTCACTTGATACTCCTGATACACCTGCAAGAACTACTATAAAGTTATATCCAAATATTTTCCATGATGTTATAAGACTAAGGACTACAATTACAAGACCTTCAGTTTTACTCCAAATAGGAAGTGTTAATCCCAAAAACTTAGCAATAATTGCAGCTGGACCTGAAATAGGATTTAAAATCCACAAATATAAAATTGATCCTACAACTAGTGAAATAACGCTTGGGAGAAAAATTACGCTTTTATAAAATCCCTTCCCTTTCTTAATAACTGCTGATAATATAAATGAAAGTATATATGGCGCTACGAAATTGAGTACTAGAAGTATTATTATATACATAAGGGTATTTCCAAAAACTTTATATGTTAATGAGTCTGTAAATATGGAAATATAATTCTCAAGTCCTACAAATGTTTTTGTTGGCTTTACCATATTCCATGAAAAGAAACTCAAGTAAATCGTTCTTATAAGTGGCCAGAACATAAATACGGCAAACACTATAATAGATGGCAATATAAAAAGATGAGGCAGTATTTTTTCTCTGCCAATTTTAAAATTGCTTTTGTTCTTCTTCATCAAAATTTCTCCTTATTTTAAGCTATAATTGCTTAGCTTAATAGGCAGAATCAAGTTCTGCCTACAGCTTATTTTCATATGTTTCATTAATGAACTTTTAATTTATTTTAATAAATTATTAATTTCATCTTGAGCTGAAATCAAACCATCTCTTGCTGAAACTTTACCGCCTAAAATCTTATCTCTTGTATCAAGCAATACCTGTTCAGCTTGAAGACCTGCATCTCCTGGGAATGATGTCCATGAAACAACTCCATCCATCTGAGTAGTTGCAGCTGCCATCATTTTATTTTCTTCAAGGAAACTTTTTAATCCATTTTCCGCTTCTGCTACATCTTTTCTTGGTGGAACATAACCTGTGCCTTTTGTCCACTCTGCCATAGATTCAACACTATATAAGTATTTTTCAAATTCCCATGCTGCTTTTTTCTGTTCTTCATCTTTAGCAGTTATTGCAAGAAAACAGCCTCCTGCTGGAAGTCTTTTTTCTTTACCTTCCCATGATGGAGAATTTATTGCAGCCACATCAAAAGATGCACCTTTTTGAACATTTGCTCTTTGCGCTATAGTTGTGTAAAGCATAGCAACATTACCATCAATGAAAGACTGTACTCCTTCATTCCATGAGATATGAAGTGCTGACTTTGTATTTACAACCATATCTGCATAAGTTTCATAAGCTTTTATTCCTTCTTCTGAAGCAAAAGTAGCTTTACCGTCAGTAATCATTCTCGCACCGTTACTTTCAAGTATCGCTTGAGTTGCCCAGTTATCAGCTGGTTCCTGAATATAAAGACCATATTTCCCTGTCTTTTCTTTTATTGTATCTGAGAACTTCTTGACATCTTCCCATGTTTTTGGTCCATTTTCATCAAGACCTGATTCTTTTAATATATCTTTGTTTATATATAGTACTGGCGTACTTAAAGAATATGGTATTCCAACTTGAATTCCGTCACTATTTTTTGCAAGCTCTAAAACATTGGGAAGAAAGTTATCATTAAGGAATGTCTTATCCTCTGGAAAATGTTTGCTTATTACATCTTCAGGAGTTGTGTATTCAAAGTTGTTTGAGAAATAATCTAAAAATGCCCATCCAACTTGTACAATTGCTGGAGAATTTCCTGCTGCTGCTTCAGCCTGCAAATTCTGAAGAAGTCCCTTATACATATCTGGATTAAACTTTGCTACAACTTCTACTGTATCACTTTGTGCATTAAAATCACTTACAAGCTTTTCTACTGCCACTCCACCTTGAGTTTCTGCATTAGGATGCCAATATTCAATCTTAACCTTTTCCCCTTTAGAAGTTACATTTTTTTCTGCGCTTTTACATCCCCCAAGACAAAGAGTTACAAGTACTGCTGTTGAAATAACTTTTAAAAATCTTTTTTTCATTTATATTTCCCCCTAGAAATAATTTAGTTTTTAATTTTATTTTCACATTCTTGTTAAACTTAATATTCTATAAGCTCTGGATTATTGTATACATACTCTAACTTCTATTTATATTTTCTTATTAATTCTATTACCCCATTTTCATATTCACCTTTAGTCACAACATCAGCTATCCCCTTTAGTCCGTCTACTGCATTAAAAACTGCTGCTCCAACATGTCCTTCTTCTAAAAGTTCTTTATCATTCATATGATTTCCTATTGTTGCAACTTCGTTATCCTTTAACTTTAAATATTCTTTAAGTTTCTTAAGTGCATTTCCTTTTGATACATTGTTTTTTACAATTTCAAAATAATCATCTTCAGATATTACATATCTGAATTCATCTCTTAAGGAACTGTCTAAATCATTAAATATCTTTTTAAAAATTTCAACATTACCTATTATAAGAATCTTGCTTATAACAAGCTCTTGCTTCAATAAATCTTTCCCTGCTTCGTTACATGTTGCAATTTCCTTTTTTTCGTAGGCTGAAATTCTTTCATTATGCTTCAGGCAGAATACTTGTCCATCATAATAGAAAATTACTGACCCTCCCATTTTTTGAACTTCTTCTAAAAAAGGTATCCATATGTTCAATGAAAAATCCTCTGAATAAATTTCCTTACCATCTGAGTTAACAATTTTGGCACCATTATACGCAATATATGGAGCATTGATTCCAACAGTTTTTGCCACATCTAAACTTGTTTCTATAGGTCTTCCTGTAGCAATTGTAAAAATATTACCCCTTTCTTGAAACTCTTTTATTTCCTTTATAAGTTCTTTTGAAACTGTATAACCTTTTTTATCACTATTAAACAAGGTTCCATCTAAATCTGATACTATCATTTTAATACTCATGTCTAACTCCTTAATGTAAATTGAAATATAATGTAACTAAATTCCTATCCTCCTTCATTATTTTATAAAAATATGTTCTTAAACCATTAATGGTTTTCACACTTCTCCACCACTAATCTTTTAATGTTTTCATATTTTTATTATTTTGCTATCTATATAAACTTCTTTGTTCTTTCCAATTATTTAAATCATAGTTCCAAAGATTATCTTTACTAAAAGATACCCCATCTGCACCTGCATTTAATCCACTAATTATCTGTGCTTCATTATCAATAAGTCCCCCTAAAATTACTGGCTTATTAATTTCTTTTTTAATTACTTCCACAATGGAACTTGCAAGAGCTGGCATAACTTCTATTACATCAGGATCATTTTCCTTTATACTTTCAATAGCATTTCTTAATGATTTAGAATCAATAAGAAAAATTCTTTGAACTGTAAGGAGTTCTCGCTTTTTTGCTGCTTTAATCATTGAGCCCTTTGTAGAAACAATTCCTGCTGGATTTACATATTTCTTTATAAAATCTACTGCTTCCTTATCGTTTGATAATCCTTTTAATAAATCTGTATGTATAAATATAGGTTTTTCATTTTTTAGAACCTGAAACTCATTTTCCATAAGACTATTCAATTTTCCTTCCATTAAAAACACAGCTGAAACTTTTGACTTAACTGCCCTTTGTAAACTATCATGCTGAGCTGCTGCAATTAATGGATTATTTTTTAAAATCTCTTTAATATTCAAATCTACCCATCCTTTAGATTTACTTTATATTTTAATAATAAATATAAAATGTTAAATGTATCCTTAAAATTAATAAAGATGAGTTAAATAAAAGTAAAGTAGTTGTTAATTTATATACAAAACAAGCATCAGATTATATTTCACTATAATTTGATGCTTGAAAATTTTTTATTTATGTTAATAATATATATTTTTTAACTACTGAGTTTCAGAATCTTAAATCTTCCTATTTAATATTATAAATATCACCAACTTATATTAATGTTTGTACTATTTTCCAATAAATGTTATAATTTATTTAATTTTATGAGAACTAAGCAATTTTAGGAGATGAGAATCAATGGATATTCTAACTACTTATGTTAACAATACTTTTTCTGCCATACCTGAGACAGAAGAAATAAAAAAGCTAAAATCTGAAATATTAAATAGAATTGAAAAAAGATATAATATATTGAAAAGTGAAGGAAAAAGCGAAAATGAAATAACAGGAATTATCGTATCTGAATTTAGTAATATAAGCGAACTTATTAATGAAAAACTTAATATTCATAGCTCTGCTGAAAATACTGATATCATCTCTGATGATGATTCAATAAATTCTTATAAAAACAATAGATTATTAAAAGCAATAGTTAGTGCTTATTGGCCTTCTGTTGTATTACTGTACTTATTTGTAAGTTTTACTTTTGGAAATTGGTATGTTTCATGGCTTATTTTTATTCTTGCTGTTGTATTAAAAAATTTCTTCTGTACTTATTTTAACATTGAAACTAAATAGTATAAGAACCTTATTGGAAATTTTTTTGATTACTTTCTTAATAAGTATATTTTGTTTTCTACTGCTATAATCTCAATAAAAAGGATTCTATTTCTAGAATCCTTTAATCTACTATTTATACTATTAATACTCAACCTTATTCCATATATAAGCTACATCTTTATATCCTTCATCAACCTTATCATATAATTTATCTATTTCATCTATCATAGGTTTTTGAATTTTGTTAAGTTTTACATATAATGAATCTAATTGTTCGTAGTATGGAGCAAGCTTTTTATGTGTATCTATTAATTTGTCCTTTTCACTGTTAGTCAAGATTGGTAATGACTTGATATACTCTATCATATCAATATTATATGAATTTTCATCCATGTTCTCTATAAGCTTAGTCTGCTCATATTTATAAACCTTTTCCATTATTTCATCATTTTCACTTTGACTTTCATAAATTTTATTATTTAATTCATCAATTTGGTTTTCTATATTTTTCCCTGCCTTATTAGCATCATCAATTAATGAATCTATTTGTTTATATATTGGTTGTACAATTTTTTCTACCTCTATCAATTTCTGCTTTTCTTCATTATTAATACCTTTTAAAGATAGTATATACGCCTTTAATTCACTATCCAAAGTATAGCTTTCTTGTGTTTGCTCTATTGTATTTTCTTTAACATTATTTGTATTACCTGTTGCTGCAAATACAGTTGTTGATATTGAACTAGTTATCATACCTGCAACCACTAACATTTTTAATAAATTCTTTTTCATAAATAAAACATCTCCTTTATTTCTTTCTTATACTTAATAAGACGATTTATTCACTATAAAAAGTTTTAAAAAATTTAAAAAATAATAAAAAGACACGTACTAACTCGTAGGTGTCTAATTTACTATTTTTCTTATTATACAATTATAAATCATTTCAAAAATATTCTTTTAGTGTTCCTTGAAAAGACCGGCACCTTTTATAATTTCCTGTTCAGAAAAAAGACTATAAACGCCTTCTTTATATTCCTCAATATTTTTTCCTCTTCTTATATTTTTAAGATATTCTTTTCCATTTGAAAATATATAAATCATATATGACCATAATTCTTTCATCTTGAATAATGCACCTATATCTTCTGGATATAAATCTATATATGCATTTAGAATTTCATCATGAAAAGCTTTCATCTTTTCTTTAGAAATCATGTCATTTCCTATAATCTCGTTTATTAATCCAGGATTTGCAAGTATACCTCGTCCAATCATTATCCTATCTACTTCTGGAAATAAATTTGTAAACTTTGTATAATTATCATTTGTAAAAATATCTCCATTATAACAAACAGGATTGTTACTTAAAGAAAGTGCATCCTTAAAAACTTCCCAATCAGGCTTATTTCCATAAAAATCTTTCTGAGTTCTTGGATGTATTATAAGTTCTTCTAAAGGATATTTATTATATATTTGTATAAGGTCGTAAAACTCATCTCTACTATCCTTTCCTATCCTAGTTTTTATTGAAATTTTAATATTATTCTTTTCAAATATTTCATATAGAAATTTGTCCAATTCTTCTCTTTTAGCTAAAAAACCTGATCCTCTGCCTTTTCCAACAACTGTTCCAGATGGACACCCTAAATTCAAATTTATTTCAGAATATCCAAGTTCCTGAAGTTTTTTAGAAGTAAGTATAAAACCTTCAGAATCATTTGTTAATATTTGAGGGACTATGCTTATCCCCTTATTGTTTTCTGGCAAAACATCAATAAGTTCTTTTGTATTTAGCCTTTTACTTTCATTTGGAATTATGAATGGTGTAAAATATTTATCTATATTATGAAAAAACTTCTCATACGCATTTCGATATATATGACCTGTTATGCCTTCCATTGGTGCAAAATAATATTTCATCGTGTAACTCCTTCATAAACTAATTATAGTAATAATCAAACTACTTTTCTTATACTAGCTTATTATAATTTAAATTTCTTAAAAATATTATAACAATGTTATCTTCACTTATCTACTTTACTTTAAAGGAAAACTTATTCTATGCAAAATTTATACATACATATAGGAAAATAAACCCTAAAGATAGGTTAAATCTTCAAGGTTTATTTTTTCTTCATAAATTCTTTCTATTTTTACTAATTTTTTTAGAATTAAAGTTCTCTATATTTTTCTATAAATTCATCTATACATTTTGATTGTTTCCATATATCTACAGTACTTGGATCAAGTAAATACATTATAGTTCCGTTAGAAGATTCAATATATTCCCCATCTTCAGACCCTAGTGCATTTCTTGTAATGTTAACACCTCTTTTTTTATAATACTTTTCTGTTTCTCTATATAATTCCTCTCTTTTCTCTATATAATCTCTAACCTCATTATTCAAAAAATTATAAGCATCAACAGTTGTCTCACCCTCTATAAATGTTTCTTTAATTGCTATTTTTTCATCCCATAAATGAATTTTATTCCAGTCAAAATATATTTCACCATCATCCGTAATAAATGAAAATCTTGAAATAATATATACATAATTATTATACTTTATCTCATAATAATCAGGTAAATCTTTAAATTTCATAAAATAATCTACATAGTCATTTTCTAAAATTTCTTTTTTTACAAATGGAATACTTTCAATAAATTTAAATATAGATTCTTCTGTTTCAAAAATACCTATATCATAAATTTTTTCATATTGTTTGATTTTTAATATGTACACACTAGCACCTCCTCAATATTTTTTATTTTACTAAAGAAATATTAAAAATTCTTCTATACAAAGCTTAAGATATTATAATCTTAATAAAATATTATATTATACCAGATCTCTCTTTGAACCAATTATTTATTATATTGTGAATTTTTTCTTAAACATATTTTTCTATATAAAAATTATTGATATATTTATAATATTAGCTATTTTTATAGTAATACTATAATTAAAATGAAAAGGAGGATTCTTATGAATGGAAAAATAATATTAAATCTAGCAATAAGTTTAGATGGATATATAGCTGATAAAAATGGTGGATTTGATTGGATTGTTGGAGATGGCCATTCCACATTAAATACAGAAAATAAATGGGATTATGATAAATTCCTAGAAAACATTGACGTTGTAGTTATGGGTAGGAATTGTTATGATCAAAATTTCCATAATGATTATAAAAATAAAGATGTGTACATCACAACATCTAAAAATATAGCTGACTATGAAAATTATCATTTTATAAGTGGAAACATATGCAAAACTATAAATGATTTAAAAAATGAAGGAAAAAATATATTCCTATTTGGTGGCGGTCATATGATTGACGATTTTATAAAAGCTGATATTATTGATGAGTATATTATCGGAATAATACCTACGATTTTAGGAAGTGGAAGAAAGTTATTTTTAGAAAACAACCCTAAAATAGACTTAAATCTTCAGTATTATTCAGTTGAAAACGGTATTGTTGTTATGAAATATTCCAAGCGAAATAAGTAAATAGTAATTGTTTGTTAACAAGGATCTTACTTATTGTATTGAATATCTTAAGAACTACTTAGTATAGATTTTTAAATCTGTATTCTCTTATTCTTTGAAAATTATTGTTCAAAATGTAAATTTATTATCTATATTATTTCTTTTGATAATTAGCATTTAATGATTACTTTCATAAAATGCTAATTATAAACTTTTATAATAATTCCGTATAATTTTAGAGCTATTCTTAGTTTTTTAATTTTCTAAGATAGCTACAATGATCCAAAGATGTCTAAACGATCAATATTTTCATATAACCATAATGTCATACTTTTATTTATATTTTTCACTTCCTCAAATTTATCAAATTGACTAAAATATGCATAACATATAATTTGGTTTGATAATACTACATAAGGTAATGCTTCTTTTTCTTCCTTTGTAAGATTACAAATATTATCATATCCCAGTATAATATTTTCATAAATTTCAAACCATTTTTTATGATTCTTTGGTTCACTAAAAATTTCAGAAAGTATTGCAGTGGCAGCATAACAAGGATCATAAATTCTAATGTTTTTTTCAGTTAACTCAAAATCAATAAATCCCACAATTTTTCCATCTTTTATAATCATGTTGCTTGGATTAAGATCTCTGTGAATAATCTGCTTTGGAAGCTTAGAAAAAACTTGTCCAAATATATTTATATAATCATCATAAAATTTTACCGGTATTTCTAAATTTTCTTTGACTATAGGTACTGCCCATTTAGTAAGATTTTCAAATAAGTTATTGTAATTGCATTCCAATTTGTCATCATAATTTTTTATAACATTATGCAACTGACCTATTATCTCTCCAATATATCTTGCTTTATCTTTGCAATTTTCATTATTAAAAATTTCTCTGCTGCTCATCATTATCCCTTCAACAGGCATCATCAAGCAAAAATATACTTCCTCCTCTAAATAATACTCTAAATCACATTTTGTTTTAATTGGAATTGATGCTAATAAACCTGCATCAACTAATAATCTTGACATATTTATATGTTGTGTTAATCCTTCAATATTTTTCCCTGTTTTTATAATAAACTTTTTATTTATTTTCCAACAGTTTGTTGCTCTTTCCTCATTTGAATAATATATATCTTCGATTGAAATAGGTTCATCTAGATCCCAATTTTTTAAAACCTCTTTTAACTTCTTATGTGTTATCATAATATACTCCTCCTGCCTAAGATTTATTTTGAATGGTTTTTTAGGTTTATGGAGATTAAAATACTTTGTTGGTGAGCAACCAAATTCTTTTTTAAAAGCTTTGTAAAATCCCGAATGTGTTTCATAACCATAATCTGCTTCTACTATAAACATTGGTCTTCCCATTTCCATTTCATAAATTGCATGAAGCAGTTTTCTTTTTTGGATATATTGCATAACAGGCAATCCCGTCATACTTTGAAAAACACGATAATAATAAAATACAGAAAAAGCTGCTCTTTTTGCCAATACTTCTGCATTTAACTCATTCTTTAAATTTGCTTCAATATAATCAATGCTCTTTTGAATAATATCTATATTTTCCATTTAAATCTCCTTGTATCTTAGCTGGCTATAATACTAAACATATGATAACATATTGAAATGCTTTTAATATTTCCAATTTTGCTTTCTTGAAAAATTAAACTCTCTTCCTTTATTATTATTTAATGAACTACTTAACATAAATTAAAATCTACATTTATTTTGTGTAAAAATTAATACTATAGTTATACCTATATTTTTATATTCTCAGTAATAATTAATGCTGCAAGACTTTACAAATCAATTGCTACTTTATATTCACCATCTATTAAAATGTAATTACAATCATTTTCTATACACATTTGTAAATTTTTATTGTTTTCTTCAATCATTAACTGCATTGTACAATATGAGTCATCAACTCTATTTTCAATAGTATTAGCATATTTTTTCACGTCTGAAAAATGTTTTTCAATATATTCTTTTGTCATAACAATGCAATAATACTGGATCTCTTTCAGATACTTATTTTCAAAGGATTTTTTCCAGTCAAAAGGAATATATACACCTTCTATTACAAGATTTTGGTTATTTTCTATTGCTGTTTTAATAATTTCTTTAACAATAGACCAAAGATAAGGCACAAGTTCCCCATCATCCTCTGGTGTTAATTTTGTATTTTTACTTCTAATGAGTCCCATTTTTAAGTGATCAATAGATAGATATGTAATTTTATATTTTTCTAATATCTTTTGTGCTAATACAGTTTTTCCTGTATGAGAAGCTCCTGCAATCAAAATAATCATTATTTACCCCCTTAATACAAACTAAGATTTATCTAGTATGTGAACTCTTACTATATCTCATAAAAAATAGTAAATCTATTAAACTTTTATGATAAGGTATAAAAATTTCCTCATCAATCATATATAATATTTCTTCCTTTTTAAAATACATTTAATAATCTATTAACTAAATTTTTATATTTTATAATTGACAATGGCCTTTCCCAGTAATATACTACCTATATTGTAATTATATAACAGAAAGAGGTTTTATATGAAGATATTAGCATTTAACGGAAGCCCTAGAGGCAAACAAGGTAATACAGAAGTTTTAATAAAATTGTTCCTCGAAGGATGTAGACAAGCTGGTGCAGAAACTGAAACTATATATTTGAAAGACAAAAATATTCACAGCTGTTCAGGATGCTTCACATGCTGGACAAAAACACCTGGTAGTTGTATTCATAAAGATGATATGAAAGATTTATTAGATAAATTATTAGAAGCAGATATCATTGTTTACGGTACTCCTCTTTACTATTTCACTTATACTGGAATTATGAAAAACTTTATAGACAGACAACTTCCTCTTGTTGACAGAAAAATTGTTTGCTCTGATCATGGCTACACTCATAATGCTAGACATCCACAACATATAAAAACTATAAAAAATGTATTGATATCAAACTGCGGTTTCCCAGGGAAAAATCATTTTTCAGGCCTTTTAGAAACATTTAAAGTGTGGCATAAAGATAGTATTGCCGGAACTATATTAGTAAGTCAAGGGGGAGTGCTAAGTTCAATAGATCATGATGAATGTTTAACAAAATTATATACACCATTAATCCAATCATTAACTAATGCTGGTAAAGAAGTTGTTACTTTAGGACATATAAATTCTGAAACTCAAAAGCTATTAGATACAGAATACATGCCTGATGAAGTTTATGCTAAAAATGCAAACGTAAGCTGGGATAACTAATATTATCTAAACTAATTTCCGTAAATTTATCATAAGCAAATATTAAATACTTATGAATAACTCTATGCAATTAAGAAAAAGAAAGGAAATAATTATGTATGGAAAAACCAATAAAACCAGATAAAAAATACTCTATAATAAAAAACATATTTAATAAAGACTTTATAATAAGTGCTATAATTCCACTTCTTATATATGGAGTTGCAACAAAATGTTCTACAGAACTCATTGGCTTGATATTATCTGGAATCTGGTGTATTGCTGTTGTTATCGTAAATTATTTCATGTCTAAGACTATTAATTTTCTTGCAACAATTGGTGCAGTATTTAATGGAATTGGCTTAATTGGAACAATAATTTCTAAAAGCCCAACATTTTATCTAGCTACACCAATAGTTGAGGATTTCTTATTCGCTTTTATCCTTATTATGTCCATATTTCTATCTCATCCTATTATTCAAGTTGTTGCAGAACAAAGTTTTTTGAATAATGTTCCAAAAAGTATCAAAGATAATCCAAAATACAAATCTAGCTGGAACATTATAACTGCAGCATGGGCCGCAATAAATATTCTACAGGCAACTGTGAGAATTATTATTCTAAATTATTTTTCCATAAAAGTATATTACACACTTAG
The DNA here is from genome assembly GCF_006742065.1 of Clostridium butyricum. Lineage (NCBI taxonomy): Bacteria > Bacillati > Bacillota > Clostridia > Eubacteriales > Clostridiaceae > Clostridium > Clostridium butyricum. The sequence continues at coordinate 102,042 of NZ_AP019717.1, forward strand.
TAATATTTATTCCGGTATATCTATGCCTCTCTTTATCGCAGCAAGCATTATTTTTAGTAAATGGTATCTAACACATTAAATTTAAGGCTCTGTTAGATATAATTATTGATTTATAGTAATAATAGGTAGTTAAATTTAAACTACCTATTGCTTGTCTATTTAATAACTTTATATATATAAATCCATCAATATTTCATCATAATAATCACCATTAATGTTAAAGAAATTTTTATGAACGCCTACTTCTACAAATCCATGCCTTTTATAAAGTTTAATGGCATTATTATTATCCTCTTTAACACCAAGACTAATATTCTTTATAGATTTATTATCTTTTGCAAATTTTATTAACTGCTCTATAACAAAACTACCAACTCTGTTTCCCCAATATTCTTTTATTACTGAAATTGCCAGTTCACTATTATGACTTATTCTTTGTCTGTTTTCACTACTTATTTGAGAAACACTCACAATTCTATTATCAATTACACCTAACAACATAAGAGAGTTTTTATCTTTATTAATATTTTCGATATATGCTTTCTCTTGTTCAATTGTAAGTTTAAACTCACCTTCTCCAAAAAGTAAATTATTGCTTTCTCCACCAACAATATTTAAATATTCAATAATATCGTTAGCATCGTCTACTGTTGCCTCTCTAAAGATTAATTGTGCTCCATTCTTCAATTCAACTTTATCAATAATATTGTCAATATGTTCTATGCTCATAAACTCAACCCCTTTGAAAGTTATTATAACTATAACACCAGCATAAATATATAATATAATATTATATACAATTTTAGGAATATTAACAACCTTTTGTTATATAAACAAGTGTTCTTTTAGTCAAATAAAGCTTCCCACTTATCTGAATTATTGGATGCAAAACACATTTTTATTTGTTCAACAGTATTTTTTTCTAACGCTAAATCTGGGAGATTATCCATAGAAAAATATTCAGACTCTATAGTTTCTATATTTGTTTCAAATTTCCCGCCATTATTTTCGCAAAGTATAAATACTTTACATATTCCATAAGCATAAACAGGATAATTATGTTTATTTCTATCCTGTGCAGCAATTATTTTTTTAGGAATAACTTTTAACCCTGCTTCTTCCTTAACTTCTTTTATAATATTACTATATATAGATTGATTTACATCTACCCAGCCACCTGGTAATGACCATTTTCCATCTAACTCTTTTACTAATAAAATTTTATCATTATTAAAAATAGCAGCTCTTGTATCTATTTTAGGAGTTTGAAAGCCTGTTTCATTACAGAAAATATCATTTATTTTCTCAACACCATAATCTGTATAGTTACTTAATATTTCAGCAGATATTTCTCTTATTCTTTGAAATCTTTCTATATCAAAATTGTCCTTTGAATACGTCAAACCAACTTGACCTATAAACTGAAGTTCCATAGCCCACTTTAACCAATCTGAAAGATTCTTTTTATTTCTCTTTGAGAATAAAATGGTAAATATATCAGTAGGCTCTTTTAAATAGTATGTAGCTTGTATATGCTTATTAGTATGAACTCCCCAGCCAGCTAATGCAAAATCAATTTTAGATAATCTTGCACAATTCATATCATATTCAGTATCACCTATATAAAGAATCTCATGTTTTTCAACTCTTGATAATTCCATATATTTAATAAGAGGATCAGGAAATGGCTTATGTTTTTCAGTATCATCTGCACAAACTACAATGTCAAAATAATTATTAATTTCAAGCTTATAAAAATCTTGAATGAATTCATCTTTTGTTTTAGATGTAACAATACCTAGTTTATAACCAGATGATGTAAGTGCTTTTAAAACATCATCTATACCTGAGAAAATGTTTATTCTATCACTGAATTCATTCATGTTTTCAATCCAAAGTTCTAACGTTGCAGAAATATTATCAACACCCAATTTTTCCAGGGCATTTTCCCCAGGTATCCCTAAAGCAAAAGTTAATTTAGAAATTTCTATCTTCTTATTTAATGTTACTTCTAAAGTCTTTTGCAACGAATGTAAAATAGCATACTCAGTATCTATTAAAGTTCCGTCTATATCAAAAACAATATGTTTATATGTCATAATCTCACCCATCCCTATAATTTCTAAAATTGTATTATAATCTTAAACATAATTATAGTTTAGTTTTGTTTACTAATATATACTATTTCTGCTTAATAATATAATTATCCTGCCAAATTTTACGGTATTCTAATGGTTTACATCCTACATGTTCATTAAATACTTTCCCAAAATAGCTACTACTTCCAAACCCACATGCATAGCTTATATTAATAATACTTTCTTTAGTATTTGTTAACATAAAACATGCTTTTTCTATACGAAAATTTTTCAAGTATTGTACTGGAGTTATATTCAAGTACTTATTAAATATTCTAAAACATTCTCGTTCACTTATAAAGGCTGCATTAGCAATTTGAGCAATAGAAATTTTTTGTGAGTATTGTTCATGAATATAAATCATCATTATTTTTAATTTATCATTTATATCACAATTATTCCCCCTTTTATTTAATAACTTATCTGTAAGCTTTAAGGTTTGACACCATATATCACAAATAACTGAACGAAGTTTTAATTCATATCCATAATCATCACTAGAAAATTTAAAAGAATCATAAAGTTTATTTAAAATTGACACATGTTCCTGTACATCAGGAAATAGCGGTAATATTTCAACATGAGTTGCAGTAATAAATGGAGTAATATATTTCTTCTCTATTCGGCTACCTTCCTGTCCACTTAAAAAATTAGTATCAAAAATATGTAAAAATTGAATATTATTCTCTATTCCACTTTGTGGTCTAGTCATGTGAAGAACATTAGAATTTACAATTCCTCCAGATCCCTTAGGAAAAACTATTTTTCCTTGTGGCGTATAATATTCTAATACTCCACTTTCTATATAAAACATTTCTATTTCTTTATGCCAATGCCAAGGAACAAACCGGCCTATATATTTATCGATTTCTGCATATGAAGCTATATATGGAAAATCAGGTTCTATATTAGGTAATAGCTCTTGCCTGCTTCCATTTCGAAATTCTATACAATTTACTTTTTTCATAAATTCACCTATTTTCTATAGTTATTAATATCCTATTTAATAGAACAACCCTTTTTTATATGCCAAACTATTAGATTTTTCTCCTTTATTTTTCTATATTTATTTACTAATATTATAAATTCATTATTATAATTGTAACATAAATTATTTCCAATAAACTCTACCAAATTAACCATGTGAAACTTCTAATCTATTTTTTATTAATTTATTCTTATATTTTATTAATACTGAATAAAAGTCCATATTTAAACAAAAAATATAACTGAAATTTAAGCCTAAAAATCATAGTAAGTTAAATTAAATGAAATAATAAAAATATCCTCTAAATAAGAAGGGAGACAGTAATATATATTTATGAAGAATCAATATGTTCAAGGAAAACCTTTGTTTACTTATATAAATAAAAATAAAACTCAATATCCTTACTTGACCAAAAATCTTGAAACGGATATTTGCATAATTGGTGGAGGAGTTACTGGAGCTATAGCATCATATTATTTCAGTAAAAATAATATTAAAACTGTAGTATTAGAAAAAAAAAGAATAGCACATCTAAGTACAAGTGTAACTACATCTCTTTTACAATATGAATTAGATGATAATTTGTCAGAGCTCACAGAATATACAACTATTGAAAATGCATTAAAATCCTATAATTTAGGACTTAAGGCTCTTAATGAAATAGAAGATTTTATAAATTTACACGAAAACAAATGTGATTATAGAAAGAGAGATACTCTACTATACACATCAAAAAAAGATGAGGTTAATAGCATAAAAATAGAATATAATCTCAGAAAAGAAAATGGATTCGATGTTGAATATATAGATGAAAATAACAATACCTATGGATGTGATATAAAGGCGGGTATAATATCAAAAAATGGAGGAGCAGAATTAGATCCGTATAAATATACCCATCAATTACTAAAGGTAGCTTTAAACAATGGTGCGAGTGTATATGAAAATACAGAAGTTATAGATTTAATTCATAATGATAACTACATAGATGTTATAACAGAATATGGTTACACTGTAAAAGCAAAAAAAGTAATAGTTGCAACAGGTTATAATACCAAGTTATTTTCCAATAGAAACTTCGCAACTAAAACAACTACATTTAACATAGTAACAAAATCTCTTTCTAATTTGGAAAGCTGGAATGATAGAATACTTATAAGAGATAACTGTAATCCCTACCATTATCTAAGAACTACTGTAGATAATAGGATTATTATAGGTGGTGAAGATGTTGATTTTATACCAGACATATTTAATGAAAAATTAGCTAATGAGAAATACGATTTATTAGAAAGTAAGTTAAAATCAATGTTTAAGGATATTAAAAATATAGAAATAGAATTCAAATACTGTGGAGCTTTTGCATCAACGCCTGATAATTTAGGGTTTGTTGGTCCTGATAAAAAGCATAATAATCTATGGTATTTATTAGGATATGGTGCAAATGGAATTTTATTTGCCATATTAGGTGCTATAATGTTATCACAGTTATATAGCGGTAAAGAAAATAAAGATATGAAATTATTTAAGGTAGACAGATTTGATAATTAATAAAACATATTTTAATTAAATAAAATATTAATATTAGATAAGGAGATATATTTAATGAATCAAAATGCAGAGTTATTAAATTTTATTTATCAAAATTCTCAAATGGGCATAGAAGCACTTGAAAAACTAGTATCTATAACTAAGGATAGAGAGTTCAATACATGTTTACAATCTCAGCTAAATGAGTATAAACTTATAAATGAGAAATCCAAAGAAATATTAAATAAAAATGGCTATGATGAAAAAGGAATAGGTACTTTGACAAAACTTCAAAGTTATATAATGATTAATATTCAAACATTGATGAATAAGACACCCTCTCATATCTCTGAAATGCTTATTACTGGTTCTACTATGGGAGTTATAGATGCCATAAAAAATACTAAAAAATATAAAGATGCAGATCCAAATATTTTAAAATTAATGGATGATTTAAAGATATTTGAAGAAAGAAACATAAATCAACTAAAATCTTTCTTGTAAGAAATAGCTAGCCTAAAAATAGGTTAGCTATTTAGTTTTTTAATATATTTACTTTTATCGTCGATTACCATCTTTATCAAAATTCTTCTTTAATGCTTTTTCTACTGGTAATATAGACCCAAGTAATACTATAGATTGAACAATGAGTATAAAAGTCAGTATATAACTAGCATTTGAATTGAATAATAATTGTATTAGAATAGAAATTAATAACATAATCCATCCTATTTTCCACCAAAGCTTACCACAGTATTCATGTGCAAAATTCCATGTGTCTTGATTCTTTTTAGACATAGACGTTCTATAACCGTATGTCCCATTTATTGTTTTAGGCGGATAATCCGAAAAAATTTTTCCAAATATAATCATTAAAACTGGAATAAACAAATTGCTGATAAACATAAATACACCTCCTAAGTTAAATTTCATTTTAGTTAAGCATATGATATTATCTCAATATTTCCATTTCAAATCCATATTCACGCAATACAAAATCATCAAATTTTTCTTCATAAATTCCATCAACTTGCTTAAAACCATTTTTTAAATATAAGTTTATAGCTGGTTTATTTACATCTACAACGAATAATCTCAAATACTTAACATTTTGTGCTTTTGCAATTTCTATAGCATTTTTTATTATTATTCCACCTATTCCTTGCCTCAAATAATTCACGTTAACTCCTAAACGGTCTATATAAAGGGCTTTCTCTTTTGCATTTTCCCATTTAACATGATTTTCACCATCGTTTGATTTGGATAAAGCAAATGCAGCTACTATATCATCCCCTTCATTTAACACATAAAGACTTTTATTTTCAATGTCATTTTTGAAAAATTCACAAGGATATATTTCATCCCAAATATCTATGTTATTTTTATTCATATTCTCAATTATTTCTTTATATGTTACTTTAAGATTGTTTAAATCATTTTTTTTTGCCAATTTCAGTTTCATATTAATTCACCTCAATTTAATAAAATTATCCCAGTAAAATTACTATTATTGAACCAATTACAAATTATCTTCTCAAGATTCTCTCCTAATAACCATTTTATACCACATTACTTATTACATTATATCATATGATGATTCATACAACCTTTTACGAACCTTAACAATATTAATATATATTTTTCATCAAATAACGCTTATGTTGTTCAAAATATATCTTCTAAGAATAGTGTTTATATACTTCTTTTTGATGAAAATCAGCTTCAACTACAAGCTATACGATTAGAACCAAAATCTGAAAAATATAATCTATTACCACTTAAACCTAACTATAGAATTGTAATTGTTGGTAATGGCGAAGTCTTTATTGATTAAATGATACTTTCTAGTGTCATTTAATTTAATATGATTTTTCACAGATATAAAATAAAATACCGCAAACTCACTTTATGAATAATACGGTATTTCTATAAACTAATATATTACTATCTATAATAAATAGAGATAAATTATTAACACATCTATAAATATTATACATGTAGCAAAAATACTATAGAAAAAAGTTAACTTTATATAATCAAAAATTTCATTAAAATATTTACTCAACAGATACAACCTTTTCCTCAATAGTATCATTTTTATCCTTTGGCTTTCTAGTCACTCTATATCTTCTCATAAATAAAGTTAAAAATATAGCAATAATAGTTATAACTCCAGTTACAGAAATTGAATATGCCATGGCATCTACCGTAGCCTGTCCTTGAATACTCTTTGCTAATTGAGATACGGCTGCTATCTTTGCACTATCTTGTGGAAGACCTGAACCCATATATGATTTTGTAAGTGCACTTATAGTATCAACTGCTGATTTGTTATATATACTTATTTGATCTGAGAGTTTTGAATAATTATAGTTTGTCTGTGACTGCATTATTACTGTCATCATTGTTACTGCTACAGAACTTGCTATCTGCCTTACAGTACTATTTAGTGCAGATGCTCTTGAAATCATTTCACCTTTTATAGTATTTAATCCAGCACTACTTATTGGCATCATTGCAAGTCCCAGTCCTATATTTCTTAAACAACTTATAGCTATTATTGATCCTTTTGTTGAATTTATGTTTATAGATGTAGAAAGCATAAATGTACCTATTGCCAATATAATAAGTCCAGGTACAGCTACTATCTTGGCTCCAAATTTATCAAACAGTGATCCGCTTATAGGCATCATAAATGACATGATAAGTGCAGATGGAAACATAATCATACCTGCTTCCATTGGGGTATATCCTCTTATATTTTGTAAAAATAGAGGAACTATATATGACCCTCCCATTAATCCTATTGTCATAACTGATATTATAACGAGACTTATTGTAAAATCAAATGATTTAAGCACTCTAAGGTCTAAAAGTGGCATTGGATGCATAAGCTCATTAAAAACAAATAATATAATACTAAGAACTCCCACAGCTACTAATATTGGATTTTCAATATCATTCCAGTTAATTGAATTACCTTTTCCAATAACGTACAGTAAACATACAATTCCTATTGTGGAAGATAAAAATCCTACTATATCAAAAGACTTAAATGCTTTAATTGGTTCATCTTTTAAAATTATCATAGAAAGTAATACACCTATTATTCCTATTGGTATGTTTACAGTAAATATAAGCCTCCAGTCCAATTTTTCTATTATCATTCCTCCAAGGGTTGGGCCTATAGCTGGTGCTGCCATTGCTGCTATTCCATAAACTCCAAGTGCAAGGCCAATCTTTTTTCTTGGGAATACTGAATATATTATTGTCATACCAACTGGTTGCATCATACCTCCTCCAATAGCTTGAAATACACGGAAAGCAATCATACTGGAATTACTCCAAGCAAATCCACACAATCCAGATCCAATTGTAAAAATTGCCAATGCAAAGGTATATACTTTTTTTGCTCCAAATACATCTTGAAGATACCCTGTTAATGGAATGATTGCTCCAAGTGTCAATGTATAAGCTGTCATTACCCATTTTATATCATCTAAGGCTACACCAAATACAGTCATCATTTTTGTTAATGCAACATTAATTATACTTGAACTCAATACTGCCATAAAAGTACCAACAATAACCACAATCATTGTTAACCATGGATTTGACTCCCCATTATTATTTTCATTCACTCAACATCACCCCATTACCTAACATGAATCTTAATTACAGCATTAGTTCCTGGAATTATTTTATCTTTATATTCATCAAGTTGTATTTTTATTGGAACTCTTTGTACTACCTTTGTAAAAGTACCACTGCTTGATGATGAAATAAGAGACAATGCGGAATTCGATGTTTCCCCTATAGTTTTAATTGTTCCTGTAAACTTTTCTGAAGCAAACTGATCTATCGTTATATCAACTGGTTGTCCAATATGTACTTTTCCAATCTTTGTTTCCTCTATATTCGCACCTATATATATTTTATCCGTATCTACTAATGTAAACATAGTTTGGCTTGATGACCATAATTCTCCTACAGTTCCCTGTCTTTTAGCAACAATCCCATCAATAGGTGATCTTATCAATGCTTGTTCTATATTAACATCAGAAATACCATTCATATCTTGTCGAGCTAATATTTCATTTTTTGTAACTTTATCGCCTTCTTCCACATTAAATTCCATTAGTTTCCCTGAAATTTGTGGAGTTACACTAACTAAATCAGCACTTACCCTTGCATCTTCAGTTGATACATAATAAGTATTTTCATACCAATAATAAGCACCTATTGCACCAACTACTGCAATAATTACTATCAACATTCCAATCACCAATATTTTACGCTTACCATTCATCTAAAACAGCCTCCCCATATTATTCTTCTATTCCAACTTCTGCAAACATACCAGGTTTTAATGCTGAAGTTGGATCTGATATAATTATCTTTACTAAAATACTTCTATTTTGAGAATTTAGTTTTGAATTTATAACAGATATCTTTCCTTTAAATGTTGTATCTCCTGCTTCAGATACTTTAATTACTACATCTTGTCCTTCACATAAATCTCCAATAACATCTATTGGTGCATATGCATTTACAACTAGTGCATTAGGATTTGATATTGTTAGTAAAGCTGTATTTGGTGATGCCATCTCTCCTGCTTTAATATTTTTAGCAGTTATAGAACCTGAAATAGGTGCTGATATTGTTCCATTATTTAATGTAGTCTGTGCAGTTCTTAAGGCTGCCTGTGCTTGTTCAACTTGTGCTTTATATACATCTATGCTTGTTTCTGTTGGACCGTTTTTTAACATATTTAATTGTTCCTCAGCATTTTTCTTTTGTGATTCTGCTGAAACTAACTGTTGCTCAGCTGTTTCAAGCTGCTGCTGAGTATTACCGCCAGCTTCAACTAATTGCTTTACACGCTCATAATTTTTATTTGCAACATCATAATTCTTATTTGCAGTATCTAATGCTGCTTCTGCTTGCGCTATTTGCTCTGGTCTTGTACTATTTTCAGCATTTACCAATGATGCCTGTGCAGTATTTACTGCTGCTTGTGCCTGATCAACCTGTGCCTGTAAATCTTGCGTATCCAATTTAATTAGTACATCTCCTGCATTTACATTAGATCCAATATCTGTTGATATTTCAGATACCCTTGCTGAAATTTTTGAAGCCACATTTACCTCTTCACTTGCTTCAATTTTACCAGCCATTATATATTTATTTTTAATTTCTTCCTGAACGTTATCAGTAATTTGTTCATTATTATTTTCTGCTTTTTTATTGGCAATACTACATCCACTTAATAATGCTATTAAAATTAAATATACTATACCAATTTGTATTTTTTTCACAAATATTCCCCTCCTGAATTTAAATATCTAACACGTGTTGAATTATTTTTTCATGTTTAGTATTATAGTTATAAATGGAAGGAATTACAATCGTCAATTTTAGAGTAAAATGTAAATTTTTCAACATAAAGCCTTTATAATGTTGGATTTTTTTAAAAAGCGAGGAGTGAAACCAATTACATGAAAAAGAAAGAAGATAGGCGTATTTTATATACTCGAATGGTTATTAAAGAAAGTTTTCTTTCATTAATTCAAGAAAAACCACTAGATAAAATTACCATAAAAGAAATTTGTGAAAAAGCAGATATAAACAGAGCTACATTTTATTATCACTATACAGATTTGCCAACACTTCTTACTGCAATTGAAACTGAAAATGCAGCTCATATATCTGATTTAGTTAAATCCTGTAAAGAATCAGGAAAATCCTTTTTAGACTTATTTTTAGAACTTATATATACTAATCAAAATTTTTATAAAGCTTTCTATAATTGTAACTTAGGAAGTGGAGCCATTAAAATAATGCTAAGTCAACTTCACGAACAATATATATTGAAAAGATCTTGTTTGAATAACCCTCTTGAAGAAATGGAGGCTCAATATCAATTTCAATTTATAAAATATGGCTTTATAGGTGTCATGAGAAAATGGCTTAGTGAAGGTTGCATAGAATCACCAGAAAATATAGCACATATTATACGAAAAATCCTAAATAACAATCCTCAAATGAAATAAGAAAAAGACTCTGAACTTTAATTAAGTTCAGAGTCTATTTTTATTAATTTGATGCATACAATGGATTTGCACATCTAACTTCTTGTCCATATTCATTTTTTAATTCATTGAATGCCTTTAAAACTCTATCCGATATATCCACATGAGCAATGAAACCTTTTCCATTTGGACCATATCCATTTGCATCATCAGTAAGTCTTGGTATTTCCCCCATTAATAAATTAACATATCTATCAACATCCCACATTCCATAAATATCAGTATCATATGTTAATGAATCATCTTTTACAATAATATTTGCTCTATAGGATGCATAATTAATAATATTAACATCAGAAGATACATATTTACGAAGTCCTGCCTCCATGCGATATTGCATTGTTGCATCCTGACATAAAATAATATTTTTATATTCAATCTCATTATCTTTAAGTAAATCTAAAAGATAAGTTATATTGTTACCACAATTGGTAGATTTACATTCAAGATAATCAGCTTTCACTCCATATCTAAACTCAATATATTGATTAAACAGCTCTGCTTCTGATAAATTCATAGTTTCAATTAATGGATACTCTTTATGCACTCTTTGACGCAAAGTTTCAGTAGTGTGTCCAGCTCCTCCAACAATAATATATTTCTTTGATATATTATTTTTTATTGCCTGAGCTAATACATCTCCCCCGCACATTATGCTTCCACCGAATAATACCATAACATCAACTTGACTTATTTTGTATTTATCTTTCAAATTATCAGATGTAAGTTCTTCGATATCTCTTTTCCCACAAAACTGTCCTAAAATATTTATATTTCTTGCAATTTGCTTTTTCATATACTTAACCTCATAAATTTTCATTTATTTTTAGTTAATTATAACATACTAATACCTATGCATATAATACCTGATATTATAAAACAAATGGTATTTAAACTAAAATTCAGTGTTGATCTTACTTTGTTTTTAGTTTTTTTCTCTTCAATTTCTTTAATTTTTATATTATTATTTGAATTAATTTGTGCATTATTTTGTCCCATAGATTGAATTGACAACCCCATTGGATTTCCATGCATAGATGTAAATAATGCTAATATAATCACAATTATTCCTTCTACAAATATAACATCTTTTATTAAATATCCTTTAATTTCAGATAATCCAATTCCAATGGCAAGTAATACGATAACTTGAACTATTATCCAAAACATCTGTTTTAAGAATAACTTTAATATATGTTTACTCATATAATCCCCCTATACTAATGAATAAATACCTTATTATAGTCTCCACCATATACTTTCGTCTTCTTTGTATTTTTTAAATCCACATCTTTTTAAAATTCTTTGTGATGCAAATCCATCTAAATAAGTCTCTGCAATAACATTTCTAACACCATCTTGTTTCATGGCAAAAGTACACATTGCTTGTACAGCTTCTGTCATGTATCCGTTGTGTTCAAACTCTTTACCTAATCCATAGCCAATCTCAACCTCACCATTTTCATTAGGGATATGTTTAAAATCAGCTGATCCTACAACAACTCTATCTTTCTTTCGAATTAGCAAGAAAAAGCTGTGCCATAAATAATTATCAATATCTTTTTTAGCTATTTCATACTGATTCTTAACAATATTAAGAAAAGAACCCTCCATTAATTCTCCTCTATAGGAACAATCTAATTCTATTTCAAGTGCAGAAATATCTTCAGACCATAGTTTTAATTGATTAGGAGTTAATAAAATAAGCTCCAATCGTTCAGTTTGTATTATCATTTTGCCACCTCCATAAAATGGCAAAACCAATAATTTAAATAATTACTTTTTATATTTCACCATTTATTATTAATAAATAATTTAAGATTAACATAAACAAATTTAACTAATGAATAGTACCATTAATTAAAGAATTTCTATTTATACAATCTTAATAAAAATTCAGAGTACTTAATTATTCACTATCCTAACCAATTATAACATAATTTGTAAATATAATTTTAATTAATTTAAAATATTTCTTTATTATTTAAATGCTTTACCCTTCATGTGAAAAAACAATTCTGGAGTATCTTCTGTAATAACTCTAAATTCATAGCCTTTAGATTTATAGTATTTTATTATCTCGGGCAAAGCCTTACATGTATTTTTTTGCATATCTGTACAGTGCAAAAGTAGAATTATCCTATTTCTATTTTCACTTCCCTTTATTGCCTTTCTATATAAAGTATCAGGACAAAGTTTTGGATTCATTCCATCTGTATTATCTAAATCCCAATCATATATTTTAAAACCTTTATCATGTAGCTTTTTTAAATTATTTTTATTCAATCTCTTGTCACTTCCACATGGAAATCTAATTATATTAGGTGAAACTCCAATAACTCTGTTTACTTCATTACGGCATTGAATCATCTCTTGTATAAATGCATCATCACTGCTATAAATTTTATTTATTTTGTGTGTATATGTATGGAGACCTATTCCATTTCCTTCATTATAAATTCTTTTTACTATATCTTCATTTCCTTTAATTTGATTACCAATTAAAAAGAAAGTTGCATTCACATCATTTTCTTTTAATATATCCAAGACATCGTTTGTTACTTTACAACTAGGTCCATCATCAAAAGTTAAATAAATCACTTTTTCCTTTGAAGTAATCTCTTCATTAAATACCCCCTTAGATACTGCATAAGTACTATTTATATTGCACTTATATACAGTTAGAATCAATAGTATGCTTATTCCCCAAAATAAAATATACTTCAATTTACTTTTCAATTTCTTTTCCTCCTTTGTAAATTGCGTTGTTAAATTGTTAATTAAAAATCTCTTTATTTTTATTATTAGCTTCTTTATTCTTTTTATTTATAGTAATTTTATGCATATAATAAAAGTAATGAAGAAATTAATAACTGCATCAATTATTAATTTCTGAATTTTATCTATAAAAAACATCACAATACTCGTTCATTATTATGAATAGTGTGATGTTTAATCATGTATTTATTTTTACTTATTTTTATATAAAATTCATTACATTTATAAATTATTTAATTACGTTAATTTTTTATCATGATACCTACTGAACAAACTTAATGACGTAACAGAACCTATTAATGCCATTAGCATATCCCATTGAGTATCCCAAACATCTCCTTGTGTTCCTAAAAAAGCATCGGCAGCATTTCCAGTAAGTTTTGCAACTACAAATTCAATTAATTCATAAGAAGCACTAATAGCTAGACATATACATATAACTATAAATGACAAATACTTCTTTTTGTTTATAACCTTATTTCTTATGATTATTTCTCTTGCTATCATTGCTGGAATGAATCCCTGCATAAAATGCCCTAATCTATCATAGTAATTTCTACTCAAATCAAAAGTATCTCTAATCCAATTAAAAATAGGCATTTCTGCGTAAGTATAATGTCCTCCAACGATTAAAATTATTGATTCTATTGTAATTAGTACATATATAAAATTCGAAAATCTATATTTAGGATATATACAGATTAATACTGATACCCCTATTATCACAGGCAAAACCTCTAAAAACCATATAAATAAATCTTTAGGTTCAATAACTGACCATATTAATATACTAAGCAACATAGCTAATAATATTAAGTAAAATTTTTTATTGCTTTTCATATTTCCCCTCCACGATTAAAAAAGTAAGCATTATTATAACATATTTATAAATATCTCACTATTTAAATTTTGAAGACATACTATTAAAACTTTTTTAATGTATTTAGTTTTTAGTGCTTATTTAAAGTTAATGTTCTATTTTTCCGTTCTCTAGTATAATATTATAATTCTCAAACTAAAAAATTCTCCGTTTACTATATATTTAATGTTATTTTATAGATTTTATTCTTTATCCTTACATTTCATGCTCTAATTCTCAATAAGCATAATATTAGTAACCTAATATTCTAAATAATTTTATTTTTTCTTGGGTATATTATTCAATGAGGTGACAATTATGAGAAAGCGCTTTTTTATTTTATCAACATTGTTAATAGTGTTCACTTTATTATTTACTTCTAAATCTTATGCAGCAACGCCATTATATCCTATTGATAGCATATATACAGAAGGTATTTATAAAATACCTAAAACAGATTCTGATTCTTATAATCTTCAATATAGGTTGGTAAATAACAACAAAAGTTGTACAATAATTATATTAGATGAAAATAATAATACAATATTTAAAAGTAGTGAGTGCCGTAATCAATGTGATGCTGGAATAATATCAAATAACAATACTTTAATTATAATAACCGAAGGTCAAGTATCTCTATATTTTAACAAAGTATAAAAAACCTAAGTAAGAGTAACATCCTACTCTTGCTTAGCTATTCTCATTAATTGCTTCTGATAATCTATTAGGCTTCTTCTAAAGCATTTATCCCTCATAATAATTCCAACTTATAATATTTCATTTGATTTTTCATACATCTCTACTCTCCTTTGCCAAATAAACAATTCTACTTAAATTAATATAATCTCTTGATAAATTTAATGATTTTTTCGAATATTAAGCCTAAAATTATACTCATTCTTCCAAATAATATTCCAATTACTATTATTAATAAAAAAACAACTGTTGCTACTACAAGTTCCATATCAATTTCCTACTTTCACATAACATTCGCTCTATTTTTTACATATTTTGTATTATAAATTATATTGTACCATAATAAGGTCATTATAGTTTTCTAATTTCTATAATAACCTTAACATTTTCTAAACTTTTAATATTTTTTCTACATATAAAATAACTATTCCCTAATCAACTGTATAGCATCAACCTTTTTTACTTTCTCGATACTTTTAGTTCTTATTAATATAAAAATCATACTAATTATAAGTAAGCACATTCCTCCAACTAACATATAGTTACTTCCTAGATTTGCGATAAATGCACCACAAACTGTTGTTCCTATTGTTGTTCCAAGATTTGTTGCTGCAAGAAATAATCCATTCCCAAAATCAGGAGCTTTTGGTATAACAGAGGTGATCCAGTACTGATTAATATTACCTGCAATTCCTGCTAATATTCCCCAAAGTAATGTAATAACTGCTGTTGATAATTTAAATTCTCCCAAAATGAATAGACAAATATAAGCTACAGCTAAAAGAACTGGAAATATCCTTACAAGTCTTAAAGGCTTCTCACTTAATCCTTTTCCTGCTATCATATTTCCAACAATATTTGCTAACCCATATACAAATAACAATATACTTACTGAACTCTCTGAAAAACCTGTTACACCTGTCATATAATCTGCAAAATAACTATATACTCCAAAAATTGATCCATTTAAGAATATAATTGCCATAATAGCCAACCAAAGTTCTGGCAATTTCAATACCTTAAGCTGATCACCATAAGACATCCTTTCTGTTACTGATATTGATGGAACAAATATGCACGTAGCTATAAGTACTATTCCATTCACTACTGCAAAAAATATCATTGCTGACTGTAAAGAAATTGTATTTGCAATAAAACTTACAATTGGTACTCCAAGTACCATTCCTGCTGAAACTCCCATCATAACTTTTGCTGCAGCTTTGGGTGCTTCTTTTTCACTAACTGTTTTTCCTGCAACTGAAAATGCTAAAGATACATAAACAGGGTGAAATAATGCAGGTATTATCCTTGCAATAATTGCCACATAAAAATTTGTTGTTAATGCTTGAACTAAACTACTTACTACAAAAATAGATAATACCATTATCATAACTTTTTTCCTATTGATTCCTGAAAATATTAATGGCATAATCGGTCCTGAAACAGCTACTGCCAAGGCAAACATACTTACAAATAATCCTGCTTTTGAAATGGTTACCCCAAAATATTGTGATAAAAGTGGAAGTATTCCCACTACCCCCATCTCTGTATTTATTATACTAAATACTCCTAATGTTAAGATCAAAAGAATACCTTTTGAATTTTCTTTTCTATTCATTTAAACTCATCTCCTTTGTTCTTTCTTATCTATTACAATTTTACTTCTATCCACTAACTATATCAAATACTTATATTACATATCATTATATGCCTTTTAGGTATACATGTTCAAATAATTATATATCTTTTATAGCCTTACATTATAATATACTATTGGGATTTTATTTAATATTTTAGTCTTAAAAATAGCCTGATTCTCACATTTTTTAATGTAGTAATCAGACTGATTCATTCTATTTATTTAGCATTGCTTCACTACCCATTGTTCATAAGCTCTAACACCTTGATTTAAACGTAAAAGTCCATCATCTAATATTGATTTTGGACATGCAATATTCATTCTCATAAATCTATTTCCATTCCCTCTATACTGACTTCCAGAAGATAAATACAAACCTGTTTCTTTTCTGATGAATGAGCAGAGTTGAGCTGTATCTCCAATTATATCCGTACAGTCTAGCCATAAAAGATATGTTGCATCAGAGCAAACCATTTTTATCTGTGGTAATTCCTTTTAAAGATAATTTGATACAATTTTCTTATTTTCTTCTATATATTCTCTAAGCTCATCTAACCATTCTTCTCCGTAACTAAATGCTGCTACTACTGCATCTATAGCAAAAGTATTTGGTTCTGCAACTTCGTCAGAATTTAATCCTCTCTTCATTTTATTTCTAATTTCTTCATTGGGTATAGATACGATTGCAGTCTGAAGTCCTGCTATATTAAAAGTCTTTGTTGCAGACAGGCAAGTAATACTATTTTGTTCACACTCTTCTGAAACAGATGCAAATGGAACATATTCTTTTCCTAATGCAGTTAAATCACAGTGAATTTCATCAGATAGAATAACTACATGGTGTTTTTTACATAATTCTCCTATTTTTCTTAATTCTTTTACACTCCATATTCTCCCTGCAGGATTATGAGGATTACACAAAATCATCATTGTAGTCAATGGATGAGCTAACTTCTGCTCTAGATCTTCAAAGTCAATTTTGTACTGTCCTCCATCATATTTCAATTTACTTTCAAGTACATGTCTTCCATGATTCTCAATGGAATTAAAGAAAATATTATAAACAGGTGTCTGTACAAGGACATTATCTCCTATATTAGTAATTCTTTTTACTGCACATGTAACTGCTGGAACAATTCCACTACAAAAAATTAGCCATTCTTTCTTAATATTAAAATTATGTCTTCTTGACCACCAGTTTACAATACTCTCATTCCATTTTTCAGAAATAACTGAATATCCAAAGATTCCTTCTTTAACTTTATTTTCGAGGGCCTCTATTATGGCTGGTGCTGTTTGAAAATCCATATCTGCCACCCACATTGGAAGTTCATTTTCACTTATATCCCACTTTAAAGAATTTGTATTATTTCTATCTCTTACTACATTAAAATCATACTTCATTTTCTTCTCCTCCTTAAATTTTATCTTCACACACAATTAATCTATATTTTTAATAGCTTCATACAATGAATTTTATTATCTCTCTACTTTTTGCATTTGCATCCTTTAACTTTATATAGAAGATAGTCAAGACAATCTAATTGTTTTTGCGTTTCATGAATACAATCTAACAAATATTTTCTCTGTTTTATCAGTAAACATATTTTATTTCCATCTAAGCCCTCTTTATCATATTTTAGATAATCTCTGATTTCTTCACAGCTACAACCTGCATCCTCTAAATTTTGAATCAATGAATTATCCTTGTTCTGCTCTTTACTCATGGTTTACCTTTCTCTTGTTAATTCTTATAATCATCTTTTCAATTTTATTTTATATTAGGTTTATTGATATATCCAATACTTATAATTTATATCTATTTATGCTTGAAAGGTATAGCAAATTCATGATATTATTTCAATAATAAATATACATTTCTTAGAAAGGAATAAAGCTGCTTTTATATTTAAACAGCTGATAGGTAAATAACATGGATATACGTGTATTACGATATTTTTTGACAATTGCAAGAGAAGAAAGCATTTCGGGAGCTGCTGATTTTCTGCACATTACACAACCTACCCTTTCCAGACAGATAAAAGATTTGGAAGATGAACTTGGAACTCAACTGCTTATCCGTGGTAGTCGAAATATTACCTTAACAGAATCTGGGTTACTGCTTAGAAGCAGAGCAGAAGAAATTATATCACTCGTAGATAAGACAGAAGCTGAAATGAATATCTCTAATGAAATTATCAGTGGTGATATTTATATTGGCAGCGGGGAAACTGAAGCTATAAGATCTATTGCAAAAATAGCAAAAGATTTACAAAAGATACATCCTAATATCAAATATAATCTATTTAGTGGCAATGCTGATGATGTTAAAGATCGTCTTGATAAAGGTTTACTTGATTTTGGCATTATTATTGAACCTGCTGACATAAAAAAATATGATTTTTTACGTCTTCCTACAACTGATACTTGGGGTGTATTAATGCGTAAGGACCATCCTTTGTCCGAAAAAGAATATATCGAACCAAAAGATTTGTGGAACCTTCCACTTATATGTTCTGCTCAATCTACAATTTTTGATAATCTGGCTGGATGGATTGGCAAAAATATGGATGAATTAAATATTGTTGCAACATATAACCTTTTATATAATGCCTCTCTTATGGTAGATGAAGGTCTAGGATGTGCACTTTGTCTTGATAGACTTATCAACACCTCAGGTGAAAGTAATTTGTGCTTTAAACCACTATACCCAGAATTAAATGTACATTTAGATATAATATGGAAAAAATATCATGTATTTTCTCGTGCTTCTGAGATATTTCTCGAAAAAATTAGAGAACAGTTATAAATAATTCTATTTTTATAATAACTATATTTGCTTTTTAAAAAGATAGCATACAGTCTAATAAAACTGAATGCTATCACTTTTTATTTTTATTAAGTTTAATTAATTCCATACTTTTTTAAAACTATTTTAGTATTTTCTTTTTTCATATCTTCATTATCAAAAATTATTTCTCCAATACTGTCTGCAACAATTTGCCCACTATATGGATTTTTAATACTATCAATACTACTATCAATTATTGCATCTACATTTGAATATTCAAATGCAAGATCAGTATTTATAAGTTTACAATTTACCATTTTTATATTTTCCATATAGCACATCCCCTATTCACTCTCAATTGTGCAGTTAACAAGTGTAACATTTTTTGAATTCCATCCGAAATACTGCCCTGAGATATAAGAATCATAAACAGTTACATTTTCACTATTCCAAAAAGCATCTTTTGATAACATATTAGCATTACGTATAACAATATTTCTTCCACCATCAAAAGAGTAGTTACCAATTAAAGTTAAATTTTCTATTTCCATGTCACAACTTCCCATAGCAAAATAATCACCTTTAGCTGTAACGTTATTCATTTTTACGTAAGTACAGTTCCATAATGTTTCTAATGCATTTGGAATTATTACATTATCAAGTTCAACATTATTACATCTTCTAAAACCTTTTGGTGCATCATAAGTTACATTTTTCATACTTATATTATTTGTATACCATATTCCTGCTCTTGCCATATCAAACATAGTAGAATCTTTAACTTTTACATTTTCACAATACCATAGTGGATACTTCCATTTGAATCCAGTATTATTTATGTTAATATTTTTACTTTCTTTTAATGGTGATTCTCCATCTGCAAATGTACAGTATGAAAGCTCTATATTATTACTTTGAAATAAAGCTCTTTCTCCAACAAATTTTTGCTCTATATATTTTTCCATAGTATTTCTTCCCCCTGAATATTTATAATATGAATTCAAAACAAAGGATTTTTTAATCCATTTAATTAGAAATTTTAAATTCATTTGCTATATTTATATTATATTGTTGATGTTTCTACATATCCAATACCTATATCAAATACTTTTCTATGCTTTTAGAGCATATATTATAATATCAATAAACAAAATATATGGTTAAAATAAACCCATAAGTAAAAATATTACAGGACCTTTTTACAGTTAATAATTCCTTAACTTTTTCTGTGTTTCAAGTCAAAAAAAAGCCTTACGGCTTTTTTATGCTACAACTCCTGAAATAATAATTCCAATTGCTATCATAAATCCTGCAATAACTATAGCAACAGCAGTATTCTTATTTCTAAGTTCTTCATCAAAATCAATTTTTTTAAGCACCTTGTCAAATACCACATATCCTGTTATCAAAAGAATAATTCCAATAATTCCAAATACTATGCTCAGCATAATGTCAAATGTAAAATTGTTCATTTTAATCTCCTCCCTGTCCATATTAATCTTGTATATATGTTGAAATGTACACTGCATTTTTATCAGTAACAATATCACCCATTCTTGTATAAATACCTGCTAATTCACTTCCTGTAATATACGCTCCTATAATAGGAAATTTAAAGGAATCCATCCTTAACGGTCTTATATTAACCCTGTCTTGAAATATTATTTCCTCATTTAAGTTTTCATCATATTCTTCATAATTCATCCTAATATCCTGTCCTTCACGTCCGAAATATGGCTTGATAACATAATCCTTAGATAACTTTTTATCCTTTTCCATGGATGTATATGGAATATACTGGTTTATAAAATTCTCATCATCTTCTGATAAAATCCCCTTTCCTATCACTTCATACATAAAAGCAAATAAAACCTTAGACTGCATTACAAGTGTATGTCCTGGATTTATCAAGTAATCACCATTTCTTAATGGTTCTAATAAATAATTCATTTCTTCATCATAATAAAGCCAATCAAGGGGGTAGTATCTATACACTGCATCAATTTGTATATTATAAAGATATATTTCATTTTCATTAACTTTTAAATCATATACATTTCCAAATACAATATTATATTCTTTAAATTCCTTCATAATATCTCCAATAATATTTGTATTGTATATATCCTCATCATACCAGCATGTTACTACAGCAATATTCTTAACATATTTCTTCTTTTCTATCTGTCCTATAATATCCCTTAACTGTAGGGATATTTTTTCCCTAAGATGCTCATTTGGATTTCTATAATTAATTAAAAATTCATCCTGTATAAATTTATTTATGCCTATAGACTCAACTATTCCTGCCGGGGTTTCTGAGTTAAATTCAAGCATCTTTAGTCTACCTTCATTATCTATACAAAAATCAATTCTGCCTAAAGCGCATAGACTTGAAACAGTATCATTTTCTATGATTTTATAAAGTTCTTCTGGTATGCCAAATAATTCACCCAGAATATTAAGATTATCCCTTATCTTAATATACAGGTTTTCAACAATGCTACAGAATTTTTCACCTGCATACTTTATTTCCCTATAAAGACTACTACTCATAAGAAGAATATCATTTGAAACAGCTTTATTCTCATTTGTATATTCTCCAGTAAATTTATAGTTAAATGCCATATACTCACACAATTTTTCATATACTTCTGCTTCATTTTTATTCCCAATATCTAATGTTTCTATTTTTATTGGAAATTCTGATATTCCAATTGGATTCATCCATGTTTCATAATCATTTGTAAGAAGTGTTTTTCCCCATCGTACTAATAAACCTGTTACCTTGTCTTTCATTATGTACGTTCCAAAGTTCCCATAAGCTGCAACAGGAATATTAGTATTATACAAATCAGGTACATAAGTATAATCCTGCCTTATATCTATAAGTTCTTGGACTATATGTATTTTATGGTTATCTGCTACATTTCCTATTAAATTATTCCATTCTTCATCAGTATATGTCTTTCCTAGGTATACTTCCTGACTATACCTGCCAAGTGATGATTTTAGCACAATTCTGTTTTTATCTTTTATTACTTTTTGTATGATTTCTTCATTAAAAATCTCTGTATATGGAACTGATCGTCTTATTACTTCTTTTTCCTCATCTGAAATAAGGCTACTGTCATTCCTTATCAAATCCCATAGATATGAAAAAAATCCCTTAGACTGGACTGCTATAATTCTAGGGTCATTTATTATGAGAACCTTTCCCTTGTCAAATGAATCCAAGATATCTTCAATGTTATTTATTTCATGAAAGAATTCAGTAGGAAACAATCTTAGTATTATTTTAAGTTTTATCTTTGAATAAGCATATACTTCTCCATTAATTACACTTAAATTTTGTGGCCCAACCTGAACGATATTTATATTTGTATCCTTTAGGATATGTTTAAAATAATAACTATGGTGCAGTTCTTCATAATGACATGGATCCATAAGAAAACCTACATCAACCTTATCTATGCCTGAATACTCTTTTGTTATTGCAACTAGTTCATCTATAAGATCATCTACAAAATTTTTATTTACATTTTCTTCAAAGTCAAGTTTTCCTGCAAGATGTATCTCTTTCTGTCCACATGGCTTATCATAATTAAATTCTGCAAATTTTATATTTTCTCTTTTATCAATAAACGTATCATATCTTGTCCAATACATTGGAGATAAGTTGCATTTTAAATTGAAAATCCTTTCTTTCAATGGGAAGTCTTCAAAATAATCTAACAATTTTTTATGACTTCCATTTATATTTTCAACAACGCGAAGTGCAAGATTATTTATTGTTTCACTATAATATACTATCCTGTTATATATATCTTTTTCTATATAAAATGGTATCTGACTATGTACATATTCTTCACCATAGGCACTGACCATGTAATTATCAAACAGCGCATCTTCTGTATATCTGATTCTATTTTTCATTACAAACACGGCTCCTTAACTTGATGCACTTCCACCTTTTCCTCCAGAATAACCTGACGAACTTGTGATTCCTGATTTCCCCTTATTTCCTGAAGATGAATTTACTTTTTCATTGCTACTTCCTGATGATGAACTATGCCAAAAAGTATTTCCATGGTATCCGCTGCTACCTCCATATCCTGAATCATCGTCGTCATCATCTTCCTGATTATAATTCTTCTGATTAGTGGTACATCCTGCAAAATTGCTTGAAAGCCCTGCTGTAAATACTGCTGCTACAGCAAGTGACAGTGCTTTTTTCCTATTCTTTTTAAGCATTTCCTTCATATCACTCAAAGCCCTCCACCTCCTCTATCTTTACTTCTATTTCTTTTTGTAAATAATCAAGCTGTATCTTCATATCTTCTTTTACCACTTTTTTAGTAAATACACTTACCTTCCCATATCCAAACCGTTTTAAAAATGAAGCATGCGGAAAATCATCATCACCTATTCCATATTGATTGTTCAGCTTGTCATATATTTTTTTTACATCTATGCTATCATCATACCTGTCATAATCATATAACATAATAAATTTATCTGTATTAATATCCTCAATCATTAGTGAATTGTTTATTAATTTAGATATATTGTCTTCTGTTCCTATTATTCCATGTTCATTAAAAAACATATTTATATTTAATACAGGCTTTATTCTATATTTATTATTAAAAACAAGAGCAATATCAATAATAACATCAAATGGAAGATCTACAATACATAAAGTACCTTCATTTATATGTAATAAAATATTCTCTGCCAGTTCATCATATTTTCCCTGCTCACACCACTTTAATTTGAAATCATCATAATCCTGTAATGTTACAAAAGGCGTACTTCTGTAAAATCCCCTGAATTGCTTTAAATTCTTTTTCCATTTTCTATATAGTTCTCTTAAATCTATGTCTTTTAAGTACATACTCTCTACCTTTCGTAAACAACAGAATAAATACCGTTTAGTGATAAGTACTGCTTATATCCATCTTCATTAATGAATACAAAATAATTGTCACTGCACTCCCTTTCGCAGACTTCGCCACTAAAGCTTATCTCCGGCTTTGATTTCCTCCATGATTCGGAGTTATGATATATGTTTATTTCTTTTAAAACTCCAAAAAATCCATACTCTAATTTATAGACTACTGCAAAATTACCTGTAGGTGAAAAAACCTGTCGGTAATTTTTATTATCTATATATGTATCAACGGCAATAAGACCATTTTCCATCTGGCATATACTACCTTCAAGAACTTCATACGGCTTATCTTTATACCACTGTTCATAAGTCTTGTATATAAATATTTCCATCAAATCTTCCTCTCAGTAAATCTTAAAAATGTATTTAACAATACGTAAAAATTTTACCATATATTTAGATAATTTAAAAGAAATCAGTAATTTTCTGTCTATGAACCAAATTAAAATGGACTGGAGCACTAGATTAAATCTGCTATCCTTATGGTAGAGACATAAAATAATAAAAAAGAATACAGTATTAAGTGTAATTATACTGCATTCCCACAATCAAAGTTTATTAATAAATCTCTTTTTATACTTAAGTTTTGCCATCTTGCTTATATTGGTTAGTACTACATAATTGGCAGCACCTCCAAGTGCACCAACAAAGAGAGTTTAGATAGTTTTGTGTAATTAGTATTTTTATCAATTTATTATTACTGGAAATTTTGATTTCCAGTAATATTTTTTTATATTTAAGAAATACTAATAATGTTTTTTATTACCTTTTTTAGTATTTCAATAAAATCTAAAAGTATGCATATTAATCAATAAAAGTACAAGCTTCTAAGCTAATTCATCTTTTAATTGATCTTCAAATATTATTGATAGCTCCGCTAGCGTAGCACCCCAATTTGGAGTAGGTTGACTCCATTTTTCTATTATTTCCATCGTAGCTAAGTAAACACACTTATTTAACGATTCATCTGTAGGAAAGATCACTCTAACCTTAGTAAATTTACGTATTTGACGATTAAACCCTTCAAGTGCATTGGTAGTATATATCATCTTTCTTATGCTTGGAGAGAAATCAAAAAATGTTGATAGATTACTCCAATTATTATACCAAGAATCAATAACTATAGCGTATTTATCACCCCACAAAGATTTTAAATTGTCTAGCTGCGCCAACGCAAGTTCTTCAGTTGATGCTTTGTAAACTTCTTTTAAATCCTTCATAAATGCCTTTTTATCCTTTGAAGCTATATATTTGATTGAATTTCTAATTTGGTGAACAATACATGTTTGAATATTTACTGATGGAAATACTGTTTTAATAGCTTGTGGTAATCCTTTTAAACCATCCATACATGCAATTAATATTTCTTTAACTCCTCTATTTTTTAAGTCATTACAAATTCCTAACCAGAACTTAGCACCTTCTGCTTCATCAACCCATATACCTAAAATATCTTTATAGCCATCCATTGTATATCCTAAACAAATGTAAACAGCTTTATTAATTATCTTTCCATTACTTCTAACTTTAAAGTACATAGCATCTAAATAAACGATAGGATATATTTTATCCAAAGCTCTATTTTGCCATTCGGTAGCGCTAGCAAGTACTTTATCTGTTATTTTAGATACCATCGATGGAGATATTTTTATTCCATATAGATCTTCAATCTCTGATTGGATATCACTTGTACTCATACCTTTAGCATATAAAGATATAATTTTTTTATCTAACTCAGTACAGACAGTTTCATATTTCTTTATAATTTGAGGTTCGAATTCTGCATTTCTATCACGTGGTACGTCTAAGTCGACGTCACCGAAGGAGCTTCGTAGATTTTTACTGCTATACCCGTTTCTATAGTTTCTATTGCTTTGATTATTTGATTCTGTACGCTCATATTTATTTCTTCCAAGATGCTCTTCCATTTCGCCTTCTAATATATTTTCAAGGACATCTTTTACAAGTTTCTGTATTAGCCCATTCTTACCCATAACATCATCGATGGTTTTACATTTTTTTATTTCTTCATTGTAGTCAAAGTTAGTATCAATTTTTTTTGTCATAATAATTCCTCCTAAACTTATATGTTTTATTATTCCAAAACTACCAACTGTTCATACAAAAAAACAGTAGATAGATTTTGTTTTTACACAAATCTATCTACTGTCCCCCAACAAAGGGGATACCCTGTACAAATTTAGATACAAGAAGACTGTCTACCATCTTTTTAGAAGTTTCTTTTATCATTAAATCTAAATCTACATATATTTCATCATTATTGTCTATTGCCTTTGATATTTTATCACAATCAAAGAAAAATTTCTTACGGTCTTCTTTATCACTTATGCCTGCACATATTATATTGAGAATAAATACTTTTTCCTTGTCATCATCATAATCAAATCCATATTTCAAGGAGATTTCATAAATCATTCTAAGTATTACACCTATAAAGATTGGGATATCAGGCAGACCTATGCCAAGAAAGCCAAGTGCTGTACCCTCAACTGTTGTAATTCCCTTGCTTAATAAATTCCCCATGTTTACATTTTTATCTATAGCCTTCAGATTTTTTCTGCTTATTTCTTTTGATAATACATACTTATTAGTGTCAGCATCATTCTTTAATTTATCACTGTTGTAACTCTTTTCTATTAAAGATGTACCTTTTTCAAAAATATAGTAAAATCCTTTTTCAAAAGCCTTGTTTAACCCATTTGTAACTTTATCTGGAATCTTATCTTCCACTTTGCTTTTTAGTGGATTAAGTTTATTCTTTAAAAATTTATTATCTTCTTTCTCTAACAGTTTTTCTTCTATTTTAGCCAGCTTATTCTTTTGTCTGCGGATAATTTTTTCTTCTTTTTTAATCTTTTTAATATTAATTTTTCTCAATATACCCTCCGTAACATCTATTGCTTTTCAAGTTAATTAAATTCTAATCTTTTTTCCTCACATTGTAAATTACTTTTCGTAACAAACGCTTCTCTGAAATTCTAAAACTTTTGAAAATCCTACAATTTCAAATTCATCTTACTAAAATCTCAAGTAAATATTATATGTTTTATATATAATCTCACTCCGTGTCAGACTCATTTTAACAGTTCCTTTAATTTTAAGTCGTCCCTTATATAATAGATATATCCTATTATTACTATACTTTAAATACATCTTATAATTATGGGAACTAATCTTACATTATTTTAGCCATATGTCCTTCTTTGAACACTCCATTTAATTATTCCATAAACTCCTCACAAGACATAACCTCACCAAAAGTTCCCTGTAATGAAGCCATAATACTATCGTGTACTGTCTGAGCATATATTGTTTGTCCATTCCACTTAAGATCTTTTGTTGTGCATGCATCATGTATTACTGTGACTTTATATCCATAATTCTGTGCAGCACGCACTGTTGTATCAATGCACATATGTGTCATCATTCCTACAATAATAAGTTTATCTACCTTAAGTTTATCTAATCTTTTCTTCAAATCCGTCTTTAAAAATGCACTTGGATAATTTTTAGACACTATAATTTCTTTCTTCTTTGGTTTTACAAATTCATTAAAATCAAGAAGATATTCTCCATTTTCCATCCCATCAACTTTAAAATTATGCTTAACATGAATTACAGGTTTATTTTCCATCCTGAATTTTTCTAAAATCTCTGCTGCTTTTTTTCCAGCCCTTTCTGGCTCATATAATTTATAATCACCCTCACAAAAATACATATTTTGAATATCAATTAAAATTAAAACCTCTCGCATTTATAATACCTCCATACTTTTTATTGATTCTAAAAATTAAAGCTTTGCTTATATTATAAAAACATAAATCTTTAATGTGAATTACCCACTTTTTTGTATGTATAGTATTCTTTTAATATAAAATCATATTTCTTCTACTTAACTCTGATGCCCTTTTTCTTCAATTCTTCTTCCATACCATTTTCCATCATATATTCAATTCCTACATTCTGCATTATTTTAAAAGCCTTAAGTATTTCACGTCCTTTTGTTGGTGTAAGAAAATATTCAACATGAAGAGGATATCCTTCATAGCTCACTTTATCAACAATTCCAAATTCCTGAAGTTCCTTAAGCTGTTCAAGAAGCATTTTCTTCGTTATTCCATTAATCTCCTTTTGTAGCTGTAACAAGGATTTTGAATAATCTTTCAGCTGAAATAAAATTATTGGTTTCCATTTTCCTCTTACAATATCGTGTACTATCTCAAGTGGACATGTATAGTCCTTTCTTATTTTCATATTAGCGCTTACCTCTTATATTTCAATATTATTATATTTATTTTACCACTACATATGCTGAATCTTTTAATCTATTTTAAAAATAACCTAAAAAACTCATAAATAAATCAATACTATTTATGAGTTCTTATATATTTATATTTTTCTAAGAGTGTAATCAATAAAGCCCTGGTTTATTTTTTACCATCATAAATTCTTTCCACAATTCTATACCATTTAAATAATATCTCCATATCTTCAAGACAATTATCTGCTATACAATCTATCCTATTGCCGTAATCCCCTGAACGGCTTCAAAAATATTAATTATCAATATTAATATGATAAAAAATCTTGTAAAAAAGTATATGCACTGTTTTTTATCTGGCTTGTACTCACTTATTTTATATTTAATTTTTTTACTATTCTTAAATGCAACTATAATCAAGATTCCTATCAATAAAACTATTATGCCTGTTTCAATATAATCTGTAGGCATATTGTACCTGCCTAACAAATCAATAAAATTATCAACCATAAAGGAAGAAGTATTATTTAATATATGAAGTATTATAGTTAATTTTACCGAATACTCTTCTGCAAGATATCCTAAAAAAATTCCTACTCCAATTGCCATAAATATTTGTTCAAAATTACCATGCATAAATCCAAAAAGAATTCCTGATGATATAACTGCAAAACCTTTATCAAACTTTTTTAAATATTTAAGTACCATTCCTCTATAAGTTAATTCTTCAATTATTGGTCCTATTATACATACATATATAAACATTGAAGGCTTGTTTAAATTTTGCATCATATCAATTGAATCCTTCATTGTATATCCAATCATATTTAATACAGATTCCATACCAACTGAAAAAAGACCACAAAGTGAATTTACACCTAAAAGAAGTATAAAATACATTAAAATCTTTCTACTTGAAATTCTTCTATTCTCAATTAAAATAGAATTTATGTTCATCTTTTTCTTAATAAATACAGCTACTGGTATGAATCCTATCATAACAGGTATAATTGAAATGTATGGATTTGCAATAATATTATTTAATACACTATCCAGTATTGTTTCACTAAAATCACCACTTTTTACAATTAACCAAATTATATAAATTATAATAGCTAATATACTGCTTACAAACATTAGTATTTCTCTTATAAATAATGTAAGTCCAATCTTATTAAATTCTTTTTTCCCATTATATTCTTCTCTTTTAATATCTTTTGCTAACATATCCATAATATAACAACTCCTAATATCTACTTTAATATTATATTATTAGATAAATTCTATCTACAGTTTAATTTCAGCGTGAAAAGTAATATTATAGGAGTAAAATGTAATTTTCTATTTAGGCAACACTATCTCCACCCTAAAAATATCATCTTTTTCTTTTATTTCAAAATCTCCATTATATTTTTTAACTGCATATTGCATATTTATAATTCCAAATCCATGATTTATTGCATCCTCTTTAGATGTAATATAATTATTTTTTATTCTTATTTTAGCTCTAGTCATATTATTTTCAAAAATTATAAACATAAAATTTTTATTGTCTCTAAGCTCTATTTTTATTATTCTTTTCGATATATTACTTTCCTTTATAGACCCTTCAATTGCATTGTCAATTGCATTTGCAAATATTGTGCATAAATCAACAGGTTCAACTGAAGTCTCATTACCCATTCTACCATCAACTGATAATTTGATATTATGTTGTTTCATAATTGAATACTTCTCATTTAATATGGAATCAACTACCATATTGCCAGTTTTAATGACATTATCTATATTTATCACTCCATTATTTAATTCGTATATATACTTTTTCAATTCATCTATTTTATTATTATCAAGAAATTCACTTATACATATCAAATGATTTTTCATATCATGTTTAATTCTTCTTGTTTCTATTTGGGATTTTTTATATGCATCAAAATGCTCAAGTTGCATTTTCATATAATGTTTATTAATTTCATTCATACTTTTATAATAAACTGCTGATTTAGATTTAAAAATAGAAATAAGAAGGCATGAATCCATTATTATTCCACAGATAGCAATAACAATTATAATACCTCTATCAAGTATTGCATCATAAACAACTCTCATTTTTAATTGGTCCATAATACATATAAGAAGAAATATTACTATACTAACTGTTATCATTATGACTATATCTAACTTATTTAGTGTAATATACATATTATCCTTAATCTTTTTTCGTAAAAAGATTATTATTGTTCCATCAAATATTATTGAAAAATACGTTAATACATTGTATATGCCATCTGGCATTGGATCCCTTAATAGAACTGGACCAGAAAAAATTCCTATAGCCATAACTATTAGATAAGCAAACATTAGACTTATAGTTAGGCAAGGAATTATATATAATACCTTTGCCAATCCTTTAAATTTATAATTATAAAGCATTAAAACTAAGATTAAAGGAAATGAGTATGGTAATTCAATAATGTTAATATGAATAACTTTCAATAGGAAAATTATCAATTCACTAATTCCACATATAATAAATATATTTTTATTAATATTTATTTCCCTACAAAAGAAATACTTAATCATATAAATCATTGCAATAACAGCTAAATAACTATCTATACTCTCAGCTGCAATATTAATCATATCCATAAACCTTCCACCTACCTTGCAGTTTTTTTAATAAATAAATATAGTTGATCTTTGAAAGATTTATATTTAAGTCTACTCAAATTAACCTTTTCATTATTATCTAGCAATACTTCTTTATTAGTATAGGATTTTACATAATTAAAATTAACTATAAAACTCCTATGTACTCTAAAAAATCCACATTCTTTCAATTGATTTTCATAATAACTAAGATTGTTTTTTTGAACATAAATATTATCTCTTGTATGAATATATATGTCTTTATTTTGAGCTTCTAAATAAATTATGTTTGTTGCTTTTAAAATTATTTCTTCATCTTTATACTTAATTATAATTTTCTTTGCACCATCCAATATTTTCTTTGCATTTTCGATACATTCTATTAATTTATCTTCCCTTATTGGCTTGGACAAATATCTAAATGCATTTA
Source organism: Clostridium butyricum (assembly GCF_006742065.1). Classification (NCBI taxonomy): domain Bacteria; kingdom Bacillati; phylum Bacillota; class Clostridia; order Eubacteriales; family Clostridiaceae; genus Clostridium; species Clostridium butyricum. The sequence goes on from NZ_AP019717.1 coordinate 133,871, forward strand.
CTTCATAACCATCTTTAGCAAATTCTTCGTGACTTGTCAAAAACGCTATCAAAACATCAGTATTTATTTTACGAATATTCCTCGCTGTGTCTATTCCATTAATATTTTTCATTTCAATATCCAAAAAAATAATATCATAAGCACTATCATTTTCTTTAAAATCCTTTATAAGAGTTTCTCCTCTTTCAAATATTCTTAATACCATATCAATATCATCTTTATAAATTTCATTTATCTTTTCACATATAGATCTTCTGAAAATTTCCTCATCATCACATATTGCAATGCGCATACATATCACTCCATTATCTAAAAGTCTTCTCATTAATTCATGAAATTATTATAACATATTGATATGGATCACTATTCTTTCTACTAGAAAATCAAACTCTAATGGCACTAAAATAGCGGTTTTGATTATTATTTCAAAACCGCTATTTTAGCAAATTTAGATATTTACTATCTAAGTTAAATCATCCCTCAGGGCATCTATAATATTTTCCTTTTTTATCTTACTAATTGTATATAACATTGTAATGAACACAATAAATAAAACTCCAAATACACTAATTCCTATACTTGCCCATGGCATTATAAAATTAATATCATCTAATCCACCATAAATCATTCCATTAAAAATTAATAAAGAAATTATTAATGCTGTTGGAATTCCCAAAAGTAATGCCTTCATTCCATAAAATCCACATTCAAAATTCATCATCTTTTGAAACTCATGCTCTGACATTCCTACGGAACGTAACATTGCAAGTTCACGCCTTCTCATCTTAATGTTCGTTGAGATTGTGTTGAACACATTTGCAACTGCAATCAACGAAATCATAAACAGAAACGTATAAGCAAATACGTTAGCAATAAATATATAATTTCTGCTCTCAGCAAGCATCTGTGTATTATCTATAAGGCTATATCCTGTAAATTTCCCGTCCTGCACTATCGCACGCATTTCACTAATAGACTGAGATGGATTTTTAGATTTAAATGTACACCCCTTAACTTTCATATCTACTGGTGTATCTGCGATTTCAAACTTCTCCCTGAGAGAATATGGAGCCATGACTATTATAGAACTTGACTTATTATCATTTTTGTCACTGGCTGCTTCTAAAGATACTGGCATGTCAGGTGGTAATATATTTACAAAATCAACATTTAAATTCTGTCCATACTCTGTTTTTACCTCACCATTTATGACTGGATTCATATTTAGTTCAATTGAAGAATTCTTAAATAAATTGTCAATCTTATCAACCTCTTCTAGACGTTTTTTATTATCTTCTATTTTTGCAACAGAAATAAGCTTTGCATTACTTCCCATATATTCTTTCTCAGGCAAGCCAAGTTTATTTATAATTGCCATATAATTTTCGTCATCAATCAACTCTACTATAACTGGAAGATCAATGGTTTTATCTTGTGGCTGTACTCCTGATAATTTCTTATAGTCATCTGATAGATCACTTGTACTCACAATACATGAATAATTTAAAACAGCCATATACATACTTTCATATACATTGCTTGCATTTTTAAATTTATCATATAATAGTAACATTTCATTATCTTCCATATCAATTATTCCAAAACCAATATCGTAATCAGAAACAATAGCTACACGTTCTGATCCCTGTTTTAGATATGTTACAAAAGAACTAACTGATATAAATAGCACTACACTTAAAGCAAGCGAAAGCACAATACTACGATATTGTTTCCTATTTCTTTTAAAATTCTTTAATGCAAGCATTCCTTCCAGTCCTAAAATACATTGTGTAAATTTTGATATTTTTACTGATTTACTTTCAACCTTAACTTCATTAGTCTGACGTATGCATTCCATTACAGGTGTATTTGCTGCCTTTCTTGCTGGAATATAAGCGGAAATGAGAATTGTAACAAAGCTTACTGCAGCTGCCATTATTATTGCAGGAATAGATATAGTCAACTTTAAGGGTACATTATCATATATAACATTTCCAAAACTTTTAGCAACTATACTAATCACAATCCCAATACCACAAATGCCTGCAACGACTCCAATTGGTATACCAACTGTACCTATACAAAGTCCCTCAAATATCACAGAATTTCTAAGCTGCTTTGCTGTAGCGCCTACTGATGAAAGAATACCAAACTGATGTGTACGCTCATTTAATGAAATACTAAATGAATTATAAATCAAAAATACCGAACCTATCATTATGATTATAATGACAATTCCCCCAACTGTATAAAGCACTGCATTAAAGATAGTGTCATCTGATAGTCCCATGAAACGCAACACATTATCGTTCAATACGTAGCCATGGTTTTCACCTGAACTGTTTATATAGTCATGAATCACATGTGGATTCTTCAATGTAACAAACATCCCATAATTATCTGCTGTATCTATAGTATCTATTCTTGTAATTGCGGTGTATCCTGGTGCACCTTCTTCTTCAAATACTGGCGTCTGACATATACCCACAATTGTATAGTTTTTTTCTGATTTTGGGATAAAAGTTTCATTTCCAGAAATGTACTTATCATTCTGATTAAGCTTCCTATTATCCTGTATACGTTCTCCAACATTAAGTGAAATTTTATCGCCGATAGCAATATTAATTCCGCCATTTGTTTGAAGTCTTCCTGAAACTATAATTTCATCACTGTTTTGTGGTAATCTTCCTGAAAATATTGTTAAAGGCGCAGTTTCAAAAGCCTTGTCATCAAATCCTGCTAGAAAAATATATGGCCTTGTATGATCCTTGACATCATCAAGTTCTGCATAACCTATATTTTCAAATTCTGATGTATCTATCACTCTTCTGTCACTATCCTGTTCTTCTGCAAAATAAGAATCTACATCTGAAAATGCAACATGCCAGCCACCATATTTTGCAATTGCACCATTTGTAACATAAGTTAACATTGAAATTCCAAAAGTAGTAACTGATGTAATCATAGCAGCAGAGAGAATAACTCCAATAATTGTCACAAGTGTCCTTGTGCGATTTTTTTTCATTCCTTCCAGAGCGACTTTGTTTAAAATATTCATTAAAGAGACACCTGCCTCTCATCACGCACTACTTTTCCATCTGCAATGCAGATAATTCGATCTGCCTGAAGAGCTATATTTTCATCATGTGTCACTATGATAAGAGTCTGATTATATTTTTTATGACTTTCTTTAAGAAGCTGAATAATCTCATGTCCATTTTTGCTGTCCAAACTCCCAGTAGGTTCATCAGCAAGCATTACAGCCGGTGCATTCATTAATGCCCTACCAATTGCAACACGCTGCTGTTGACCACCTGAAAGCTGATTTGGCAGATGTGTCTTACGATCTTTTAAACCAAGCATATCCAGCAAATCATTTAATCTATTTTGATTAACCCTTCTCTTATCCATAAGAATAGGAAGTGTAATATTTTCAACTACATTTAGAGTTGGAATCAAATTATGAAACTGATAGATAAGCCCTACCTGACGTCTACGAAAAATGGCTAGTTTTTCATTATTCTGTCCATACACGTCCTGACCTTCCAGATATATTTTCCCACTTGTCGGTACATCAACACCAGCAATTGCATGCAACAAAGTTGATTTTCCAGATCCAGAAGAACCAATTATTGCTGTAAATTCACCCTTTTCAATAGTAAGCGAAACATTATCAAGTGCATTAACTTTATTTTCACCCTTGCCATAAACCTTGCATAGATTTTCAATCTTTAAAAATTCCATTATGTAAGTCTCCTTTCCCTAAGCTTTATCTAGATAATACACCATTCAACTTACATCTTTGTGACTTTTAAGTGACTGATTAGTCACTTTGGAAAATGGATAGAAAATACAGCACCACCTTGCATATGATTTTTAGCAGTAATTGTTCCTCCCTGACGTGTTATAATCATCCTACAAAGAGCCAATCCAATTCCGTATCCTGTAGCATCTGTATTTTTACCTCTATAAAACCTTTTAAATAAATAAGGTAAATCTTCTTTTTTAAAACCATCACCACTATCATGTATAACAATCTCAGTGAACAACTGATTGTTTTCACAAGTAATCTGAAACCTTCCATTATCACCTACACTTTCTATGCAATTTTTAAAAATATTCTGAAGTGCTTCCGAAAGCCAACCTGAGTCTCCATGAATAACAATTCCTTTCTCTATATGTATCTGCAAATCAATATTATGCAATTCTATTGAAATCAGAAACGGACGAAGTGCTGTAGATATTAACTTATTTACATCTATTTCTTCACTTTTAAACACTACAATCCCCGCATCTAAACGAGATATTTTCAATAATGATGTAATCAGCCAATCCATCTGTAAAAGCAACTCTTCTGCTTCTCTCTTAAATTTTTTCAGTTCATTTTCATCATTACTATTCTCTAACAATGATAGAATAAGATTAACTGATGTGAGAGGAGTTCTAAGTTGATGAGCTATATCTGCAAGCGAATCTGCAAGATGTTCCTTTTCTTTTTTTAATGCATCATTCTGCTCTCGAATACGCAAAGTCATTTTTCTTATCTCACTTTGTAGAATCGAAAGTTCACCCTCATTTGATTCAGTAATATAAAGATGATCATCATTATGAAGAACAAGGTCTATTTCATCTGAAATCTTAGCAATGCTTTTATATCGTGATTTGGTAAACATAAAAAATACTATTCCAAAAACTGCACTAGAAATAATAGAAAGAATTCCTGCATACATATTTATTACAAATCCAACCATTGCAAATACAGCTGCCATTAATAAAAATAAAATTGAAAATTTCTGAAATTCCTTATTCCGAAACATACTCGCCACTCAATCTATACCCAGTCCCACGAACAGTTAAAATTATTTGTGGATCTGCTGGATCATTTTCAATCTTCTCTCTCAACCGCTTGATGTAGACAGTCAATGTATTATCATTAACAAACTCACCTGCTGCATCCCACAATTCATCAAGTAGTTTTGCCCTTGTAATAATACTTTTAGGATTACTAATAAATACTAACAGCAAACGGTATTCTAATGCTGACAGAAAAACCTCATTTCCATTTTTTTCAACTATTCCGCTTGCAGTATCCACATAAAGTCCTCGAATTTCAAAATTAGTTCCAAAGCTCTCACTTTTACGCAGTGCATTTTTTATTCGCGCAATCAATTCACGTGGCCGAAAGGGCTTTGTAATATAGTCATCTGCACCCATATTCAATCCAGTAACAACACTTGACTCATCACCAGAAGCTGTCAAAAATATAACTGGAATATTCATCATTTCTTTTATTTCCGTACATACAGTAAAGCCATTTCCATCCGGTAAAGAAATATCAATCAATGCCAAATCAAACTTATTCTGAGCAAGCATAGAAATAGCATCCCCTCGTGTAGGAGCATGAGTAACTGTAAATCCCTCCGAATTTAGTAAAAGCGTAAGATTTTTAGCAATTACCTTATCATCCTCAACTAAAAATATATGTTTCATTTTTATTGTCCCCTCCTTAATCCACTATTAGAACATTAATATACTACTATACTTCCTTAAATTACATTTATTATTTTCCATGCACTAATCTATTGTTCTTGATCTTCGTCACGCTATATACATTATTCATTATATTTTTCTGAGATTAATTCAAATAGTTTTAAATATATAAAATATTAGCTATAAAACAATTATATAAATTTTGTAAAATACCACTTATATTATAACAAATATATAACTACCAAACATCCTTCAAAATATCATGTTAACCCCCATTAATTTTACGTATATTTGCTATGTACATTGATAATGATTTTGATTGTAAATTAGAAACTATAGATGATTATAATAGTATGTGACAAATTTGATACAATGCAAAAGAAGTATGAATTTTGATTAAAACTCAATCAAAATTCATACCTCATTTTCTTTTCATTATAAACTAAGCACTCGTATGAAAAATAACTTTTCTAATATCACATAAATATACTTTATAAGTTACTTTCTATAAAAATGCATCTAGTGCCACTGTTGGTTTTCCAGTACTATCAAAAGCACCTTTATAATATTCATTCCAATCACCATAACATTCTGGTTCCCAATAAAATACCCCTATGCCTTTTCCACCAGTAACAGATTTTGTTTTCTTTATTATATCTGTAAGAAATTCTTTGCAAATTAATGGTTGTGTAACATCCATACCAACTTCACATAACATAACTTCTTTACCATATCTTTTTACCATGTCATTCATATTATCTAAACATAATTTATTCAGACTAGACCAGTTAGTTGTAGTAGGATATAATGACATACCTATAACATCATACTTTGCACCATTTGCTTGAAGACCATCAAATAGCCATCTATATACTTCATTATTATCTCCACCCGGAAGATGTACTATAACCTTTGAACTACTGTTTACTTTCTTTACAGCATCATACCCACAGTTGATTAACCACGCAAAATTCTTCATATTTGTAGAAGCTCGACCTTCTTCCCATAGCATACCATTATTAGTTTCATTTCCAACCTGCACCCATTCTGGATATACTCCATTTGATTTTAATGTACTCATCACATCATAGGTATAATTATAAACTGCATCCATTAAACCATTAAAGTCATAGTTTGCCCATGCTGCTGGTTTAGCTTGTTGTCCAGGATCACACCATGTATCACTGTAATGAAAATCTATCATTATTCTAAATCCCATATTTTTTGCACGTACCGCTTGTTTTACTACATCATCTTTGTTGCAAAAACCACGTGAAGGATTAACCCATACCCTAAATCGAATTGAATTTATCCCATGGTCTTTTAATATTTGTAAACAATCCTGTTTAACACCATTGTCATTATAAAAGTTCCATTTATAATATTCCATTTCTGATAGCCATCCTACATCAGCTCCCTTTGCAAAAGAAGTAGCTGCCTGAACTTTCTTAGTTGGAAAAAGAGAAATAGTTAACATTAGAATTACACACAATACTAGAGAAAAAATACTTCTAAAATTTTTAATCAACATAAAATCCCCCTTGTACATTTTGAAATGTGAATTTTTAGTTAAGTTTGTATTTAACCAGTTTATAAATTATCATTTTATTTAAACCTTTTACTCATAATAGATTTACAGTAATTTATAATATTTATTTTTTTAAAACCTTTACTCCATACTTTTCTAATCTTATTTCTTTACTTACTAATTCACCTGAAATCATGTCAATATACTCTTCTTTTTCTAACACTAATTTCTTTTCTTCATCTGTAAAATTCATCACAAAAATATAAATATTATTTTCATTATGACGCATTTTTACTGTAACTCCTTTAGGAATCTGTCCATCTATAACACTCTTAATTTCCAAATCCTCAATAATCTTTGAATAAAAAGAATTATTAAAATCTTCTCCAGTTCTTGCAGCAATATGATATGCTTTTCCCTTACCATATTTATTTACTGTTACTGCTGGCATGTCTTTATAAAAATCACTTTCATATACAGCAAGAATATCTGCTGTTTCAGTATGGATTAATTCACAATAATCTTTAACTTTATAATTGCCTTGTAAATTTTCTATATTATTATCCGTAAATACTATATGATTTGATTCATTATCATACAATGAATCTATTTCTTCTGCCCATATTCCTGTTACATCTCTTAATGGTCCTGGAAATCCTCCAAGAAAACATAAATCATTTTCATCAACAATTCCAGTCCAGTATGTTGTTACAAGTGTTCCACCATTTTTAACGAATTCATTTATTCGCTCTGCAGCACCAGATCTTATCATATAAAGCATTGGTGCTGCAAGAATCTTGTATTTTGAGAACTCACAATCCATATCTATAACATCAACACTTATTCCTTTATCAAAGAAAACTTCATAGATATCTTCACATGTTTTTGTATAGTTCTTTTTCTTCATCTTTAAGCCCTGTAAATCATCTATTGCCCATCTGTTTTCCCAGTCGTATATTATTGCTACATCACTTTTTGTGACAGCTCCCTTTACTTCTTTAATTTTTTCTAAAACCTGTCCAACTTCTGTAACTTCTCTGAATACTCTTGTATTTTCATGACCGCAATGATCAACTACAGCTCCATGTAATTTTTCAGAAGCACCTCTTCCTTTTCTCCATTGAAAATACAGCACTGAATCTGACCCATGTGCTATACTCTGCATTGCTGACAATAAATGCATTCCGGGCTTTTTAAGCTTATTTACTTCCTGCCAATTCACAAGACTTGGGGTATTTTCCATAACAAGAAATGGTTGTCCATCTTTAAAACTTCTATTTATATCATGAATAAATGATGTTTCAACACCTATTTTATAATTACCTTCCTCTTCAGAATGCCACCTAGGATATGTGTCCCATGATATAATATCTACTTCCTTAGCAAATTTCCAATAATTAAGGCCTCCATATGTGCCCATAAAGTTCGTTGTAATTGGTATATCTGGTGTTATTTCTCGGATAGGTTCAATTTCATTTTTATAAAAATCTATTGTTTGTGTTGTCACAAATCTCTTCCAGTCAAGATTATGCCCATGTACGAATATCTCACCTTTTTCAGATGGACTTTCAATTTGTGAAAAATCATTAAATCTATGACTCCAGAATCCTGTCCACCACGCTGAATTTAATTTTTCAATGTCATTATCATATTTACTTCTAAGAAAATTTCTAAATGCTTCCTGACACTTTTCACAATGACACTCACCACCATATTCATTTGATATATGCCACATTATAAGTGATTTACTATGCTTATATCTTTTTGCTAACATTTTGTTTATAGCCTTTGTTTTTTCCCTATATACTTGAGAAGTATAACAATGATTATGTCTCTGACCATGAAGATTTTTTGTTCTATCACTGTTTACTCTCAAAACTTCAGGATATTTTTCTGACAACCATGCTGGTCTTGCACCACTTGGTGTTGCTAGTATTACATTTATATTGTTCTTTTCCATTCTCTCCATAAGTTCATCAAGCCATTCAAATGTATACTTTCCCTCTTCCGGTTCTATAGCGCTCCACCCAAAAATATTAATAGAAACAGTATTACAATTAGCAAGTTTCATTAGACGTACATCTTCTTTTAAAACCTCTGGATATTCTAACCATTGATCTGGATTGTAATCTCCTCCATGAAGAAATTTCGTAATATTTTTATTAAATAACTCATAATTTTTATTCATAATAATATTTCTCCTTTTTTCATATATGAAATTTTTCTTTGCTCGTTTCTTTTAATTTTTTAAAAAGACAGATAAACTTATTTATGTTTATCTGTCTTTACAGTAAAAAGTACAATAATTATAGTATTAATAATTTAGAAAATATTAAGTTATTAATTTTCTACCATCAACTATTAGCTGTTGTGCTGTTTCATGTATTCTGCAACTTGCTTTTCACATTCAGCATAAATCTTATCAAATCCAGCTTCATTTAATTTTTCTTTATATTCTTTAACTGCTACTTCAACATCACTGCACATACCAAGATCTATTGGAACACCATATTGTGTAATTACATTTCCTACTGCTGCCATTTCATTTTTCACATTACTATCATCAAATGAGAATGCTGCAAGGGGATTTGTAACTGTATATTCTTTTTCCCATTTATCTTTAATTTGACCTACTATAGGTGGTTCATCAGCTGGACTACGTCCTAATTTTTGGCTATACCATCCCCATGGGCATACATTTGCAGTTGGGAATCCATCACTACCATCTAAAGATGTATATTTATCATCACCGTCAGCTTTATAGTGCTTGCCTTCAATACCATACCAAGTTAAATCATAAATATCTTTATCATATCTCAATAAATCAATTGCCATTAATGCTCTTTCTGGATTCTTAGAAATTGAATTTATTGCAATACCATTGTTAGTATAAGTATTAATCATTCTGTTTATTCCAGTTGTCTGGTCTGCAACCTGTACATTCCATTCTGGATGAGTTTTATTCATTCTCTCAGCTCTATCAGCAACAGATCCTATGTTCCATACCATTGTTGCAGTTTTTCCTGCCATAAAATCTTCATCTCTTGTTGCCTTACTTGAAATTGAGTCACTTGACCAATATCCCTTATCTGCAAATTCTTTCATCTTCTTTGCATACTCTAAATATTCTGGTCTATCTACATATGCAAATATCTTTCCACTCTGATCATTTACATCAAATCCTATACTTGGAGTTGGAACACCTGCAATCCCTCCAAAAGCATATTTCTCCATCATATATGGATATTGAAGATTTTGTCCTCCACCATTTGCAATTACTTTAATTCCACTTTCAGTATCCTTTGATACTGCATCCATGTATGCTTCAAGATCATCATAATTTTCAATCTTTTCTATTCCATATTTCTTCATCAAATCTCCTCTGGCACCAAATACTCTTGTACCATATTCAACTTGATCACTTGGAATCATATATATCTTATCATTTATCTTAGCCTGTTCCCATGCTTCTTTTGGTTCATTTTCATATATATTTGGTGCATATTCTTTAAGCATATCATCAGTTATTTCATAGAACCCATTCTTTGTTGCAACCTGACTATAATATCCCCAGCTTGATGCTGTAAAAATTATATCGAAGTTTTCACCAGATTGGAATAAAAGCTGATATTTAGTTGTCATATCTGACCAAGGTAAAAAACTGATATCCAAAGTAGCATTAATTTTTTCTTTCATTATTTCATTTACTTTTCCATATACTTCATCGAAATCTTTTGGTTTATCACCAATCAGATACATTTTTAAAGTAACAGGATCTAATTTACTTGGATCTGAATTTGCTCCTCCTACATTAGCTTTACTTCCACAGCCCATCATTAATGTTCCAACAATAACTGTGGTTAACCCAACTGAAATCATTCTTTTAAGAATTTTTCTAAAAACCATTGTTGTTTCCCCCTACTTAAATAAATGTTATACGTTTTCATAGAACATAATTATAATATCATTATTTAATATTGAATAATGGGTAAAATATTTTAAAAATAGTATAATATTATAGTTTAATCATTTACATTTATGTTTCATAAATCACAAAATTTATATTTTAAAATTAAAAAGCAGATATTTAAAATAACAATTTTATTATTCTAAATATCCGCTATATTATAGATACAATGTTCTTACTTCATTTGCTTTTCTTTTATGTAATGATTTATCTGATTATTACATTCATCTAATATTTTATATAATCCTGCTTCCATTAATTTTTCCTTATACTCATTAATTGCCCCATAAACATCATCACACATTCCAAGATCAATTGGAATACCATATTGTTTTATAACATTATTAACTGCAGACATTTCATTTTTAACCATTCTGTCATCAAATGAAAATTCATTGAGGATATTATCAACAGTATAATTTTCCACCCATGTATCAAAGATTTCCTTTGATTTATCAGAACTTTTAAATGGAACTCTATGAAGACTGTTACTGTACCATCCCCATGGACATACACTTGTCGTTGGGAAATCCTCACTTTTATAAGTCTGACTGTATTCATAATCTCCTTCTGCATTCCAGTGTAAACCTTCGATTCCATACCATGTGAGTTCTTGTATCTCTTTATTATATCTAAGTAAATTTAGAGCCATAAGAGCTCTTTCAGGATTCTTTGAGGTTGCATTAATAGCCATTCCATTATTTGTATAAGGATTGACTGTTCTAGTTAATCCTTTTGACAAATCAACAATTTCTGCTTCCCATTCAGGATGTTTTTCATTTATTCTTTCTACTCTATCTGCTACTGAACCTAGATTCCATACCATTACTGCAGACTTTCCATTGATAAAGTCCTCATCTCTTGTTGCTTTTCTTACTATTGAATCAGCTGACCAGTACCCTCTCTCTGCAAATTCTTTCATTTTTAATGCATAATTTTTATATTCTTCAGTATCTACTACTGCAAATATATTTCCATCATTATTATTTACTTTATATGCTATTGTTGGGATGGGAGTCCCTTCAACAAGCTGAAACTCATTTTTCTCAAGCATATATGGATATTGAAGATTCTGTCCGCCACCATTTGCTATTACTTTTACACCATTCTCTTTATCCTGTGATACTGCATTCATATATTTTTCAAGATCATCATAATTATTTATGTCATCTATTCCATACTTTCTGGCAAGATCTCCTCTTATTCCAAAGACCCTTGTTCCATACTCAATCTGATCTCCTGGTATCATATAGATTTTATTATTGACTTTTGCTTGATCCCAGGCTTCTTTCGGTTCATTTTCATATATATCTGGCGCATATTCTTTTACCATATCTAATGTAAGTTCGTAAAACCCATTTCTTGTTGCAACTTCATTATAGTGTCCCCATGATTCTGCTGTAAAAATAAGATCAAACTGTTCTCCTGACTGAAATAATAAAGGATATTTTTCATCCATATCAGCCCAAGATAAAAATTCTACCGACAACTCCGCATTTATTTTTTCTTTCATTATTTTATTTACTTTATCATACACATCATTAAAATCATTTGGCTTGTCTCCTATAAGAAACATCTTCAGCTGAACATATTCCATATCACTAATAGCATCATTATAGCTATTGTATACATTGTAACAACCATACATTCCACTGGAAATAATAAAGATTAATAATATGCTTAATATTCTTCTGATCCTTTTTAGTCTTCTCATAACAGTATGTCTTCATCCTCTTCATGATTATTTTACATATTATTTATATAATAACATTTTCTTCTTTTATAATCTATCTTATACCCTTATTGTATAATCCTCAATTTTCTAATATATGTAATGTTAATTGTTTTTATTTCTTTATACACAAAATATAGCAGCTTTCAAAACTAGAAAGCTGCTTTGTCATATATAAATTATTCTTTTACTGCACCAATTGTAACACCCTGAACAAAATATTTTTGTATAAATGGATATAGCAATATTATAGGTCCAGTAACTATTATTGTAAGAGCCATTTTTAAAGATTCACTAGGCATATCAATTGCCGCTCCAATACTTCCTCCTGTTTGAGATAATATTGTCTTATATGCTTCTACATTATTTACTATCTTATATAAATAATATTGTAATGAATATAACTTTTCATTATTTATGAATAACATACAATTGTACCAGTCATTCCAATAACCTATTGCTATAAATAAACCTACTGTTGCAAGTGCTGGTTTTGATAATGGCAGTATTACTTTCATAAATATCTGAAAATCTCCTGCTCCATCTATTTTTGCCGCTTCAATTAAAGACTGTGGAATGCTGTTCAAATAGCTTTTCATAAGTATAATATTAAATACGCTTAATAATGGCGGAAGAAGCATTGCAAGATAACTATCTTTTAAATCAAGATATCTTACCATTAAGATATACCATGGTACAAGCCCTCCACTAAATAGTGTAGTAAAGTAAAAGAAAAATGAAAATTTATTTCTCCATTTAAAATCTTTTCTCTGAAGTACATATCCAGTCATTGCAACTATGAATAATCCAAGTATTGTTCCTATTACTGTAAGGCTTATTGTAACTCCGTATGCTCTAACTATTGCCATTGGATCTTTTAGTGCAGTTCTATATGCTTCAAGTGAAAAACTATTTGGAAATAGTGAAAATCCACTTTGAATGATCTCTTGTTCATCTGTAATTGAGCCCATTAATACCAATAAGAATGGTATTAAGCAAAGTAATGATATTACTGCTATTACTGTATAACTTATAGCATTAAAAACCTTGACGTCTCTGCCTTTTTTCATGTATCTTGTCCTCCTAATATAATATTAAAATTGCAAATAATTTTATCTTTACATATCTTTTCTCTCTATTTTTTAATCTATATAAATCTTTTCATACTTTATTAGTTATCAAATTTTAGAACAATGAATAATCTTTATCATATTTCTTAACTAGAAAATTGCTTATCATTATTGTAATAAAACAGAAAACTGATTGATATAAACATGATGCTGCTGACATCCCTACTTCACCAGATTGAATTAATGATCTAAATGTAAATGTATCTATAACATCTGTAGCATTAAATAAAGGACCATTATTTCCTATAATCTGATAGAACATTTGGAAATCTCCTCGGAATATATTACCTATTGCAAGTAATGTAAGTATTATCATTGTAGGTATAAGACTTGGAATTGTAACCTTAAAAATTCTTTGGAATATGTTTGCACCATCAATTTTTGCTGCTTCATAAGTTTCTGTATCAATACCCATTATTGCTGCAAGATATAATACGGTTCCATATCCAACATTTTTCCATGCAGATACAAAAATCATTATAAATGGCCATACAAATGTACTTCCATAAAAATTGAATTTTTCTCCACCAATCTTTGCTATCATACTATTTATTGTACCGTTTTCTAGATTAAGCATATTATATGCAATAATTCCTACTACAACCCATGATATAAAATACGGAAGGAACATTGCTGTTTGTGTAAGTTTTTTAAAATACTTCCCACCTATTTCTGAAATAAGAATTGCGAGTCCCATTTGTAAAATTGTATTAACAGTTATAAATGCTACATTATAAAGAATTGTGTTTCTTGTAACAATCCATGCCTGTCCTGAAATAAAGAAATATTTAAAATTATCTAAACCAACCCATGGACTTCCAAAAATTCCATCTCTGAAATTATAATTTTTAAAAGCTAGAATAGTGCCTCCCATTGGTATATAACTGAATATTAAGAAATACAGTATTGCTGGAAGTAGCATTAAAATTAAAACTTTATTTCTTCTAATCGTTAACACAAATTTCCTTAATCTGTTTTTCTTATCTACTGGTTCTAATTCTGTTTCATCAAGTAAAAGATCTAGTTTGCCTTCCATGATATTATCCCCCTTTTTTTATACGTTTTCACTGTAATAATAATATCATTTTTAAATAATGTTATTTTAGTAAAATATTTTATTATAGGTAAAATATTTATATTTTTCTTTAAAATTATAACTTTTTATTGTATACTAAATATGCAAATGTAAATGTTATCTTAAATGTATTCCTTTCTCTCTTATTTAATACGATTTTCATAGACAACAATATATTGAGACAGGAGGTAATATAATGATAAATTTATTAATTGTAGATGATGAAGTTTTTACACGTGAAGGTATTATGGAGATACTTCCATTAGAAGATTTAAATATAACAAAGGTAATATCAGCTTTTGATGGACTTGATGCATTAGAACAAATTAAGACTTTCAAACCTGATATATTATTAACAGATGTTAGAATGCCTAGAATGAATGGTATAGATCTTGCATTTGAAGTGAGAAAAACCTATCCTGATACTTCAATTATATTTATGAGTGGATATTCTGATAAAGAATATTTAAAATCTGCAATAAAATTAAAAGCAATAAGCTATGTTGAAAAACCTATTGAACCTGAAGAACTTGAAAGTGCGGTTCGTAACGCTATATTAGAAAATTCAAAATGTAAAACAATAAATGATAATATAGAGGATAGTATTGCTATAGAAATGACTAATTCTTTGGATATTTCAAAGCTTGACAATATCCTTATTTTATGTGCCTCTGAAAAGTTAAAAACTCTCCTATTTAATTCATCATTCTTAACAGTGCTTATTTCAGCTGAAGATACAATTGTAGAAAATAGTATCATATCATCACTAAAATCAGCCTGTAAAGTATGTTGCTTAGACTTTTTTATTTCTAAAAAAAGTGATTCTCTTATAGTTGTACAGTTATTATTTAGTAAAAATTCTACTTTTCAAAATATAAAAATGAATTTATCATCTCTTTTTGCTTCTTTTGATGAATGCCTTAAAGAACACTTCAATTACTTTATTGGCACTGGTAAACTTGTATATTCATTAAATGAAACATCCGATTCTTTTTTATATGCAAGTAAAGCTATAAATCATAAATTCTTTTATGATTATAATTCTGTAATTTATTCGTGTGACAAAGATTGTAAGACTTATACTATAAATCCTAATATAATATCTAAATTAGATAACTCATTAAATACTAATGAAATTGAAACATTAAAAAGAATTATAAAAAATCTTACTTCAAATTTTAAAAACAGCATTGGAACGCCAATATCATATGTAAAAGATTCTTATTACAGAATTATACAACACATAATGAATCATGGTAGTATACGAAATACTTTTCATAAAAAAGAAATTTGTTTTAGAAATATTCTTGAATCTATCTTAGAATGTAATAATTTATTTGACCTTGAAAATATTGTTCTAAGGTTTATTGATGATATTGCCTTAATGCTAAATGATAGTTCCAAAAAGAATTCAACTGTTCCATCCATTTTGGAATACATTCACAAAAATTATTCTAATACTAATTTATGTCTTGATGATATAAGTAAAAATACATATCTTACGCCTACGTATATATGTGTTATATTTAAAGATCAAATGTCTAAGACAGTAAATAAGTATATAACAGAATATCGTATAGAAAAAGCAAAAGCTTTCTTAAAGGATTCAAATATAAAAATGAGTGATATTGCTGGAAAAGTTGGATATAATGATCCTAATTATTTTTCAAAGATATTTAGAAAAGAAACTAGTTATACCCCTTCAGAATATAGGAGGTATTTTTCAAGTGAAATTTAGACGAAAGCTAAAATTAGTGGATCAGTTTTTCCTTACATTTTCAATTTTGATAATTATACCCCTTATAATACTTTTTGGATATACTTACACTAAAATGTCCTATATGATAAGAGAAAATACTATTGCTTCTACTAATGTGGCATTTAATCAATCATGTTCATTTATTTCATATAAAATAGACAGGCTTTATGATACTGCCAACTCCTTAATTATAGATAATAATATAACATCAATATTAATTAATAATCCGAAAGATTATTCTATTCCAAATCAGATAGAAGATCTTCAGCTATTAAGATCATATATATATTCTTATCAGCATAATATAGATATTTCTGATATTGAAATCTATTTAAATGATGATTTTATATATTCTAATGAAAAAGTTAATATATTTCCATTAAGTAGCCTTGCCAATTCAAAATGGCTTTCTATAACAAAAGATCTTAATGTAAGATACTTCTGGGCGCCTTATAGTTATATTTCTAATAAAAATGAAGAGTCAGTTGTTCTTGGAAAATGTATTGTCAATCCAAAAGATTACACTAATCCAATAGGATACTTATTTATCAAATTTAATACAACAGATCTTACAGATATTATAACTAAGACAAATTCAAATGCTCAAAGCTTCAGCTGTATTGTTAACTCTTATAATGATGTGATTGCTACAACTGATAGAACCTTATATTCTAAATATAAAAATATTATTGAAAATACAATCCCTAAAAATGATACTTCTCTTCATAAGTATGAATATGATTCAGATGATATCTATGTTCAAAGTTCTAGTATAGATAAAACAGACTGGAAAATAGTTAATATCGTGCCTTATAGTACTATTAACTCTGAAATTACTAATCAACGAATATGCCTTATTTTAATTGTTATACTCTTTGGCGGTGCTGCTCTTATAGCAGGTTATAAATTTTTCAATTCAATAACTTCACGTTTATATAAGGTTATTGAAGGAATGAGACATGTACATGCTGATAATCTTGATAATTTTATTGAAAATGATAAGGATGATGAACTTGGTGAACTTATTGAAAATTATAACTATATGATTTCAAAAATGTCAGGACTTATTGAAGAACAGTATAAATACGGAAAAGCTGTTAAAAATGCAGAGCTAAAAGCACTACAATCACAAATTAATCCTCATTTTCTATATAATACTCTTGATATGATAAACTGGATGGCTTATAAAAAAAGAACCTCTGAAATAAGTACTGCTGTGAAAAGCCTTGCTAAATTTTATAAACTATCACTCAATAAAGGCAAAGATATAACATATATATCTGATGAAATTAATCATGTTTCATTATATGTACAAATTCAAAATATGAGATATAGCAACAGAATAACTTTAACTGTAGATATTGATAAAAATATTAATAATTATCTTATTCCTAAAATAACACTTCAACCTATTGTTGAAAATTCAATTTCTCATGGTATATTTGCAAAAGGAAATGTAAGTGGATTGATTACTATTTCTGGCTATATTGATATGGATAACGATGAAATTTTAATAAAAGTATCTGATGATGGAATTGGTATTGAAGAAGATAAACTTCAATTAATATTATCACCAAATCAAATATCATCTAAGGGAAGTGGCTATGGTCTTAGAAATATAGACCAAAGATTAAAGCTTTTATTCGGAGATAAATTTGGACTTTCTTTTGAAAGTATTTATGGATGTGGTACTACTGTAATAATAAAAATTCCTCTTATAACTGATGATAATTATAACGATGATTTCTAATTAACCTATCAAACTATTTAATACAAATTTCTTCATATAAAGGAGCAAAATATAAATGAAAAGAGAATTTTATGATAAAATAATTTATACACTAACTAATTATTTTGTGAGTTTTTTACAAGCAAGTCTATACTTTGCTATTTCTAATATTTTTCTTATTGTCTATTTTATATTTACTTTAATAAATCCTAATATTTTTAATTTATTTGTTCTATTTTTAGTACTACTTCCATTTGGTCCTTCACTTGGAGGACTTTACTCAATGTGTGGCAAATCTCTAAGGGAAAAAGACATGTTCTTTGCTTCTCATTATTTTAAATATTATAAAATGAATTTTTTAAGCAATTTAAAAATCTGGTTTTTTATTACTTCAATATGCTTTGTATTGCTAATAGATTTACAATATTTTTATCTTAATAAAACTTCATCAGGTATATATATCTTTTTTAAAGTATTAGTTATATTTTTAGGTTTGATTAGCTTATATGCTTTTCCTATTAATTCAAGATTTTATATAAAGCTTAAAGACCTTTTACTAACGTCTATTTACTACATGATAAAGAAATTTCCTTTGACAATAATGAAAGGCGCTTTGATTTTTTTACTATTCTATATTATTAAAAGTATTTCCATAATTTTTTTGATATTTATTCCGGTTCCATTATGCTTTATATTTATGCACTATGATAATATTCTTCTTAATGAACTTGAAAAGCAGTCAGTATCCAATATTGCTCAAATATAATAAATGCTACTTCAATAGCTTAGGCGCCTAACTCCTTTGATTTAGGTGCTTATATTTTTTATTATAGATATTATCAAAAAAAGACTCAACAACTCCAAATTGTTAAGTCTTTAAAACATTAATTTTAAAATTTAATAAATTGTAAAACTTTCACTCATCACATACAATATGTTTTATGAAATATTATCCTAAACTTACATAAGTTCTTATTTCAAAAGAGCTTGTTCTCTCAAATTTTTAAATTCAGTTCTGATTGTTTCATCATCTGCTTGAGGATTTAAACTTTTTTGCCATGCAACATAATAATCCTTTATTTTATCTTCATACTTTGTCCAATCATCTTCATTGATTTTTAAAAATACGCTGCTTCCTACTTTAGATTGTTGCTCTTTAGTCGCTTGTTCTGCACTTGTATTTTCAACAATATCAATTACTTCTTGTGATAATGAAATTCCTTTTTCTGCATTATTCCATGCACCTTGTACACCAATAACAACACCGCCTGCTACAAGAAGCAAAGAAACTAATAAAAGTAACAAACCTTTTTTAATACTTCCCTTTTTAAAATAAAGATATCCAAATAACATCCATATTGATACAATAAATATGATTGTACCTACAACAGCTAATACTGTTCCAAATTTTTCCATAATCTACTCCTTAATAAATAGGATAAAAATTCCTAAAATAAAATATAAATTTCTTTGGTTAACTACTTAATATTAAATATTTCCAATACATAATTAATATTATCTTTCATTTTTACCAAAGTTACTTATATTTTATCACATTTTACCACTTTTTTCTACAATATTTTCATAAATAATGTATTTTTGGTATTTTATAATTAACATTTATAAAAGATACTTAGATTCCAATACTTCTAAAATTTCTATATTCTTATAGCTTACAGACTCATATTCACGTTCATATTGAGCACACTGTGCATCAATCTGTAGCATTATTTCTTCTTTTAATTCTCTTTTTGCAAATGTATATACTACCCTGTCTTCCTTATCAATATGCCTTGTTAATAAATCACAATATGATATAGCATTTGCTATTAAATCTAATTTTGCTTCTTCCTCTCCAGCTTTAACCTTCTTTAAAGCCTCTTCTAAATTTTTAACATATAATCGTCCAAAATCATGTTCTACTAGCATTCCATGCTTTACTAATTTTTCTCCAAGGACGCCTAAGTTCTCAACCATTTTATTAAAAAGAAAGATTTCTTCTTTATTATGATGATGTCCATCGGCATATTCTTTTATAAAACCTATTATTAAGTCAAAATCACTGTAGTCATATATGTCATTTTTTAAAACTTTAAAGCATGCTGCCCTTACAACTTTAAGCATACGTTCAATATATCTATGTTCATTCATCATTATTTCTATAGCATTCATATTATCATACCTCCAAATTACATTCATAATTTTTTATTAAGCTTATGTCTGTAATTAAAGTATACTATTAAATTATAAAAAGCTACGTAACAATTGTTACTAATAAAAATTAATTATTCTATCTATGATATTGCAATAAATATACAAAAAGCAAACATGTTAACTATTTAAAAACTAATTTCAATATTTAATTTATTAGTAATAACACTCTTTACTGCATTTTCCTTTAAACAGATTATCTTTTATGTTCTTCTCATAATCTGTTTCATCTTCCATATGTTCAAGTATATATATAGCCTTTTTCAGATTTTTCACGTCTCTCTCCATATAATCAATGTAATTTCCTCTTCCAACTACTTTTAAATGAGTAACCCCTGCTTTTTTCAATCTATATAATGAACAAAGGCCACATCCACTAGCTCCAAGCTTATACGTATCTTCATCAGCTGAATCCTCTTCAATATTAATATTAACTCTATTTATGTTATTACTATTGTTACAAATAACTTCGTCAGTAAGATCATTTCCATTATTAATATTATTTTCATCATTTAAAAAATTCAAATCACCATGTGAATCATCATAATAAATCTCAAATTTTTTATCAACTTCTTCAAATTTACTACTTTCCTTATCTATCTTAGCCATGTGATATGGTATTTTACATAGATGTGCCATTTCATCACAATGAAGGGAGCTACAGAAAGCACCTGTATAGTGACATCTTTCATTTAATATAAATGCTTCGTATTCTTTAATCATATCTTTGTTTTCACTTATACATGATTCCATATCTTCTATTGTATTTTTTCTATGAAATATATAACGTGATATATTTTTAAATCTATTGAAAAATTCAATTGAGGATCTATTTATTTCAGCACACTCACCACTTAAATGCACATGGCATTTTATATGTTTTTTCTCTAAATATAGTATAAGTGCCGGGTCTGCTACTATAAATTCATTAAACCCAATATTAATAAGATCTTTCACAATCTTTTCTATCAGCTCAAATTGCTCATCAATATAATACAAATAGTTAAAAGTTATTGTAACAGGAACTTTATAAACATCTACCATTTTCTTCAATATTTTCATATCTTCCAAAGAACTTATTTGAACATTATAATAAAGTACTTCTCGTCTATTTAAAGGAAATAAATTACCGTATTTTTTATTCCATTCATAAGGTACATATCCACAGAATACTTCATCAGCACCAGCTTGTACAAGCCTTATGTAATCATCAATACATCCTAATCCAGCTACTATTTTCATTAAATCATCCTTTTATCAAATAAAATTTAAAACTATTCTGTCTATGCCCATATTAACATACTTCTCTAACATATTCCTGTCTTTTAAAAGAGTATCATCAAAGGCAAATAGAGAGTTATATTTTCCAACCATCTTTAAATGCTTTGGATAAGCAAATACATAATCCATGCAGTATTTAGGACATGAATTAACAAGTTTTTGACTTCCTCTATCAAGATTTTTGCACATGGCATAAAGAGTGCAATACTGGGATGTATTAGTCACATAAAAAGGCATCTGAAGACTGTGTTTACCTTCTCCGATTAAAATTTCATATCCACAGTTTTCGTATTCATAACGCTCAATTTTATTTTCTTTTAAAAAATCACTAAAAATTTTACTATTAAGATTATTCTCAGACATCATGTCTTTATTTTTCTCATAGCCCTTCTTATAAATATATCTTGGATCTTTTTTTCTTTTATTTAATAAAACTCCAAGAGATAGTGTAAAATAATCTGTTTTATCTTCAAGTAACTTTATCATTCCCCAGTCATTTATCACAATTTCTATTTTCATTCCACTTTTTATACACCAGTCATATACAGTTCCTATAATATTCTTTGTTTCTTCTATACGATTATCTCTCATATATGTAAAGCATAGAGTAATATTAAGGTTATCATTAGCACACTTTTTAATCATATTCATTAATAATTCAGTTTGTGGAAATAAATTATGACAGAATTCATTTCCTATATATATTCTTGAAATACTCTTTTTAAACAGCATATGATTCTCTAAAAAATTTTCTTTAATGTAATCTTCTTTGAACCTATTTATATCTTTATGTAAATAATTCTTATACAGTTTATCATTATCAAGCTTTATCGCAATCTCAAGAGATTCTAAAATATCTTCACTATAATTTTCATAATTTAAGTTTGAAAGCCAGTTTTTTTTCTGCTCGGAATAATAATCATAAAATTCATAATCCATTTCTGCTGGATAACCTACCATTTCCTTTGAAAACTCATTTTCATCTCCAAAGGTTTTTAACATTATATATTTTGAATAATCTCTAAATATTCTTTCTACATTTTCTTTATATTTATTATCATCAATAGAAAACACATATTTAAAATAAAAATCTTTTTCTATTATTTCAATAAGTTTATATTCTGTCAGTTTTATTTCGGTGTATCCATATTCATTAAAATTGTAAAATGATAACATTACTTCATTTATTTTTTCTAATTTTTCACATACACGTATTGTAAAATCTTCTTTTGATACTTTTAATACACGCACTTCTGTTCCATCAACAAAACAACTTAAAAGTCCTGATGGAAATAATTCAATTTCTTCTTTTCCCAAACCAATCCCTCAAATCTCTTATCTCGTGTCTAGTTACTGTAACTCTTCCACCATACACTAAATATATATCATATTAGATTAAAAATATTTAATATATATTATTTTTTATTTTCTTATACAACTGGTATAAAAAACATACTATTTTTACTTTTCATTTTATGTATTTCAAAATTTATACCATATACAGCCTTTAAATTTTCCTCTGTAAGTACATCTTTCACTAAACCTTCTATATAAACTTTTCCATCCTTCATTAAAAATATTTCTTTGCAGTAAGCGGAACTTAAATTCAAATCATGAAGAATTGCTATAATTGTCTTATTCTCTTCTTCATTTAATTTTTTTAATGTTTCCATAAGTTCAACCTGATATCTTATATCAAGATGTGAAATGGGCTCATCTAAAATTAAATATTTTGTATCCTGGGCTATTGCCCTTGCTACAAGCACCCTTTGTGCTTCACCTCCACTTAAATATGAAAAAGCCTTATCTTTTAAATAAGCACAGTTGGTAACTTCCATTGCATGATTTATTAAATCCCTGTCTTTTTGTGATAAATCCTGAAATCTTTTCATGTATGGATTTCTTCCCATTGCAACAATATCATACACTGTAAAACTCACATCAATATTAACATTTTGAGGTACAAATGAAATACTACATGCAAGTTCTTTTCGTGAATAATCTTTTATATCTTTATTATCAAGGCATATTAGTCCATGTTTTGCATCAATAAATCTTAAAATATGGCGTACAAGTGAAGTCTTTCCTGAACCATTAGGCCCTAAAATCCCATAAAAGCCGCCTTCTTTAAATCTTCCTGAAATATTGTTTAATATGTATTTCTCTTTATCTTCTGCCTTCCAGCATAATTTTTCAATATTTAAATTTCTATTATCCATTTTTCATACCTCAAAAGCTTCTGTTTTTTGTATTTCTATATAAAAGATATATAAAATACGGTGCTCCAAAAAATGCTGTAATAACTCCTACAGGTATTTCTGTTGGCTGTGCTGCTGTTCTAGCTATAGTATCACATAAAATCATAAAAAATGATCCTCCCAAATATGAAAAAGGAAGAAGTATTCTATGATCTGAACCTACTAAAAGCCTCATACAATGTGGTATAATAAGGCCTACAAAACCTATTGTTCCACTTACGCATACACTTCCTGCAACAAGAAATGCAGAAATGATTATTAAAATATTTTTTACTTTTCCTGTATCTATTCCTAAACTTGAAGCAGCTTCATCTCCAGTGAGCATAATATTTAGTTCTCTGCTAAACATAAAAATAATAGTTACACTTATTATAGATACTAAAAATAAAAATAAAACCTTACTCCAGTTTGATGAACTAAAGCTTCCAAGTGTCCATAAATAAACTTTCTCAAGTTGCTCTCTGTTATAAATCATAAGAAGTGATATTGCTGAGCTTAACATTGTACTTATGGCTGTACCTGTAAGTAATAAATTTGTTACAAGTACTTTTCCTCCTATTCCTCCAAGCTTATATACAAGCATAACAGTAAGAACTGCGCCAATGAATGCAAAGATGCTTACAACTCCAATACCCATAAAATTCAATGTGATTCCAGATAAAATTGCCAATGTAGCACCTAGTGCCGCTCCTGATGAAATTCCAAGTATATGAGGGTCTGCTAAAGAGTTTCTAAATATTGCTTGAAAGGTGCAGCCCACCACAGCAAGAGCTCCTCCAACTAGAGAAGACTGCAATATTCTTGGCAGACGCACCTTCCATACAATTACTTCATATACCTGTTTTACATCTTCTGTATCCACCATTCTATTTAAAAGTGGAATCTTTGATAATATTAATTTAAAACTATCAAAAATCCCTATAGATGATGATCCAATAGATGCTGAAATTACAATTAAAAGGAGCAGAAAAATAGATAGTACACTAATATAAATATAGTATTTCTTCTTTTTTGACTCCACTCTTTTACCTCCGCTATTTAAATGCATCCTTATGGAATATTTCTGCTAATTTTAATACTCCTTCTGCATTTCTATATCCCTGACGGTCAATAAGGTTGTTGTCTATTTCATATACTCTTCCTTCCTTGACAGCTGTCAGTTCTTTATATCCTTCTGAGGACATGAATTTATCTTTTTCACCATCTTTTAATACGATAATCTCTGGATCAGCTTCTAATAAATATTCCAATGAAAATGACCAATTATCTGATGCTGGAACTATATCTTTTCCACCTGCCATCTTAATCAATCCACCAACAAAAGTATTTTCTGGTGCTGAGAAATCTCCGCCTTCGCCATAGCCTACAACATAATAAACAGATGGCTGACTTAAATTGCTCACTGTAGATTCAACCTTGTCTATAGTTTTTTTCATTTCATCTATCTTTTCTTTTGCTTTATCATTCTTATTTAATGCAGTTCCAAGTGTTTCTATCATAGTATAAACACCATCAACATTATTTTCTTCATATAATGAAATAACAGTAATGCCTGCATCTTCAAGCTTTTTAGAATTCTCTTCATTAAAATGTGTTGATGCTATTACAATATCTGGTTCAAGACTTATAATTTTTTCAATATCCGGTGTTCTCATTGTACCGATAGATTCTACACTTGTAACCTCTTGTGGATAATCACAATAATTAGTTCTTCCAACAAGTTTCTCACCTGCACCGAGATCAAAAATTATTTCACTTATATTAGGTGCAACTGATATTACCTTTTTAGGCTCTTTATCTAAAGTTACCTCTTTTCCATAAGAATCAGTAATTTTCACAGGATATATTGTTTCTCCTGCATTAATTGAACTTTCTGATGATTGATTTTCAGTTTGATTTTTATATGAATCTTTACATCCGTATGTTCCAAATGTAAATGCTCCAATCAATAATACCAATATAATGTTCTTAAATAATTTGTTCATATTATCTCCTTCTTGTTTTCTTCTACTACCTTCTTTATATTATCTTATCCAAATATAAGATTTAATATAAAAAATTTAATACTCTGATTGTAGTGAATTTGTCAGCCATCTCCCTCTTAGATAGTATATTATAAAACAAATTGAACAAAATATCCACGATGCTGGATAACACCAATATAAAACACGTATATCATTCATATATGAAAGCATACTTGAAAGCCATATTACTCTAAATAAACATATTCCCGTTGCAGTTAAAATCATTGTATGAAATGCAAATCCTGCTCCCCTTATTGCCCCTGCAAGAACTTCTGTAAAACAATGTGTAAATGTGAATGGTGCAATAATATACATCATCACAAGTCCCATATTCTTTACTTCTTCACTTGTTGTAAATAAATTTATAAGATAACTGCCACTTAATAAAACAAGAATACTCATAATAAAAGTTATTATAACGGCGTATCCAAGGCATACCTTTACACCTTTTTTTATTCGATCTGTTTTTCCAGCTCCTATATTCTGTCCAACAAAAGTTGATATTGCAAGTCCAAAAGCCATCATTGGAACATATAAAAAGGAATCTATCTTTTCATATGCTGCACACCCAGCCATAGCAATAGAACCAAAATCATTTATCTTTATCTGTACAAGCATATTTGAAATATTAAACATTGCAGCCTGAAGTCCACATGGAATTCCAAGCCTTATTATTTCATTTGCTGTTTCTTTATCAAAATGTATTTTCTTAAGTCTAAGTCTATAGCTTTCTGGAATATTCATTAAATTAATAATTACAAGTGCTGCTGAGACATACTGTGAAATCACTGTTGCAAATGCCGCTCCTGCAACTCCCATATTAAATACTGCAACAAATAGAATATCTAAAACAAGATTAAGCACCCCACTTACAAAAAGATAATAAAGTGGATGTTTCGAATCTCCTCTTGCCCTTATTATTCCAGCTCCAACATTGTAAATCATCATTCCAACAATACCTAAAAAGTAAACTCTTAGATACATAACAGATAGATCTATAACGTCCTCTGGACAATGCATGAATTCCAATAAACTTTTTGTCCATATCATACCAACTATAGTAATTATGATACCAGCTATACTACTTAATATTATTGATGTATTCATTGTTTTAAGAAGCTTCTTTTTATCATCTGCTCCAAAGTATTTTGCAAAAATTACGCTTGTACCTGTTGAAATTCCAAGAAAAAATCCAACAAGTAGATTTATTAAAGCTCCTGATGATCCTACTGCTGCAAGAGGCATGCTTCCAGCAAATATTCCAACGATTGAGCTATCTACTGCACTATATAGCTGCTGAAGCAGATTACTTAACATTATTGGCACAGCAAAAAATAATAGGCTTTTCCAAATTACACCTTCAGTTAAACTATAATCTCTCTTTTTCATAATTCCTTCTTTCTATATTATATGCTGAAAATATATATCTTCATAATATATTAAAAACTTCTCCTCTACCAGCATGTAAAACTTCAAATTTATATTTAGCTAGTTAAACTTTTTTAAGTTAGTTTCTAACATAAATTGATCACAATGAGTACCCTAAAAGAAATCCATCGTTAAATGCCAATTTTCAGTAACAATATATATACCCATATTAATATTATTTTCTATAAAAATTAAAAATCTCATCAATAATTCTACCATAATTTTTGACAAATTAATAACTATACTCTCATAATTTAAATAATTCCGTATCTTAATTAAAACTAATAAGCTTCTAAAATTCTAAGTATAACTTAGATTCTTAGAAGCCTAAGATTGCATTAAATAATTTAAAGTATTATTATCTTAATATTTTGTATTTTTTCTAAATACTATACTACACTTTTTACTGCTGAACAGCACATATCTTCTCTACACTTATTGAGTACACTTTTGTATGCTGGTATAAGAAACGCATCTGCAAATATCCATGCAACAGGACTTGCTAAACATACTGCCACATAGCCAAAAATAGGAACAAGTAAAAATCCACAAATTCCTCTTGCTATCATTTCACAAACCCCTGCAAGTATTGCAAATATGGAGAATCCCATTCCTTGAATAGTGAAACGTACTACATTAACAAGACATAAAGGTATATAGAAAATTCCTGTAATTATTAGATATTTGCTTACCTGTGCAAGTATTTCTGTTTCACTTCCACTTACAAAAAGCAATGCTATATTTTTCCCGAAAAATATTGATACAATTAAAGCAATTACAGAATATGCTGATCCTATTATTATGCTTGCTTTCATTCCCTCACTTATACGATCAAGTTTTCTAGCTCCAATATTCTGCCCTGCATATGTTGCCATTGTAGATCCAAGTGCATCAAATGGACATGCCAAGAAAATAGTTATTTTTGAAGCAGCTGTTACCGATGCAACAACAACTGACCCAAGACCATTTACAGCTGCTTGAAGTATTACACTTCCAATGGCTGTAATTGAATATTGAAGCCCCATTGGAATTCCCATATAACTTAAATTTATCATACATTCTTTATTAACTTTTAATTCATCCTTGTGGAATTTAAGAATTTCATATTTCTCTTTCATATATACCAAACAACATACTCCTGATATTCCTTGTGCAATAACAGTTGCCCATGCTGCACCTGATACTCCCATATGCATATATATGATGAGCACTAAATCAAGAATAATGTTTATTACTGATGATATTATCAAAAATATAAGGGGTGTCTTGCTGTCTCCAAGTGAACGTATAATTGCCGATAAAAGATTGTAAAGATAAGTAACCGGTATTCCTACAAATATTATAAAGATATAAGCATACGCTCCTTCAATAATATCTTCAGGAGTTTTCATCCATAGTAATATATTTCTACATAATATACATACGAAAAATGTCATAACTGCAGAAAATATAGTAGCAAGCCAAAAACTATTTGCTACATATTTACGTAGTGATTTATAATCTCCTGCGCCAAATTTCTGTGCAACTGGTATTGCAAAACCATTACATACTCCCATGCAAAATCCTATTACCATGAAATTTATTGAACCTGTTGCCCCTACTGCGGCAAGGGCACTAACGCCTAAATATTTTCCAACAATAATCGTATCCACCATGCTGTAAAACTGTTGAAACAGCATTCCAAACAAAAGTGGAATAGAAAACCCTAATATTAATTTAAAAGGATCTCCTTTTGTCATTTCTTTTGTCTCATTCTTAGCCATTTATCTATCCTCTTTTCATATTAATATTTAAAATACATTGTAACGCACTAATAAAGCCTGCTTTTATATAAAATCCCCTAATTAATAATTAATGATTATCTCATTAATTCAAATAAAAACAGCCTGTACCAATTAGTTTTATATCTAAAAGAGTGTTTTTTTAATTTCTTATTATTTTAATAAGAATATCACTTCATTTAAGTTTTTACGATATAATTATAATAGCTTCAAACTACAATTTATATAATTATAAACTCATATACTATAAATATAGTGTCAAAATATCCACTAATAGGATTTATCTATAAAAATATAAAAACTAACTACAACTATAATCTGGAGGATTTATAAATGGAAGTAAACAAAGTAGCCGTTGATTCAAATTTATTAGAAACAACATCTCATGGAAATCGTGAATTTCCAATGGATGTTTATAGAGACGATTTTTCAAAATATTATACTAATATTATAAACTGGCATTGGCATCCTGAAATAGAGTTTGTAATGATAACAAAAGGAAAAATAGAATACAGCACAGAAGAAGAGACTCTTATTCTAAGTGAAGGTGATGGTATTTTTATAAATTCCAACACACTTCATATGGCAAAGTCCATTGATGGATATCAAGACTCATTAATGTTTTCAGTAGTTGTATCTCCTAAGCTTATTTATAATGATACCGAAAGCATTATCTATAAGAAATATGTAAAACCAATTATAGAATGTTCAAAATTATCATATTTAAAGCTTGATAAGTCTAATACATGGCAGAAACAGATTCTTTCACATTTATTGTATATTGATGCTTTAAAATTTAATGAAGATTATGGTTTTGAATTTATAATAAAAAATCAAATCTCCCTTATATGGCAATTAATTGCACTCAATACATCTCATTTATATTTACATAATAACTGTCCTATAAATTCTCACTCCTTATCCCAAGAGCGTTTAAAACAGATGCTTAGATTTATACATAAGAACTATTTTAAGAATATAACTATAGATGATATAGCAAAATCTGCTAATATAAGCCGAAGCGAATGTTTCAGATGTTTTAAAAAAATGATAAATACAAAACCATTTTCTTATCTTACTGATTTTCGTCTTGAAAAGTCCCTACAGCTTCTCTTAGAAACAGATATACCAGTATCTGATATATGCTATTCCTGTGGCTTCAATCATTCAAGCTATTATGGAAAACTTTTTAAAGAAAAATTTGGAATTTCTCCTTCATCATATAGAAAATCATCTGCTATTTCAAATAAACATATATAAGGAAATAAACTGATTGCATAATAGCTAATTATTAATAAGCTATTATGCAATCAGTACAATCTATTATATTCTTTTTTTAATAATTTTTCTTTTAACTGCCATTAATCCACAAATTAAAAGTATTGGAAAAATTATTGCACTTAAAAATCCTTTTTTAAGATTATCTTGAAATGCTCCAGACACTGTTCCTACAACTGTTGGTCCAATAGAACATCCTACATCTCCAGCTAGTGCCAAAAGTGCAAACATTGCAGTTCCACCTTTTCTAAGAGATTTTGATGCAATACTAAAAGTTCCAGGCCAGAATATTCCTGCTGATAAACCACATAATCCACATCCAATAAGTGCAAAAATTGCATTGTTAGATAATGAAGCCATTAAATAACTTATAATTGAAATTACCGCACTTCCCATCATAAAAGAATTTAATTTTATTTTTTCACTAAATTGTGAGTAAAACAGTCTTGAGCATCCCATAAGAATTGCAAAAGCACATGGTCCTGCTAAATCTCCTATTGTCTTAGTAACATTTAATCCTGCTTCAGCAAAAGCCGAAGCCCACTGACTCATAGCCTGTTCAGATGCTCCTGCACAAACCATTAAAAGCAGTAAAATCCAGAATATCTTTTCTTTAAATAATTCTCCCATAGACATTCCTTCACTTTCTTCTGTTAATGTCTGTATTGGAACATTAGCAAAATAAATTGCATTTATCAAAGGTACTAAAGCCCATAAACAAGATAATATACGCCAGTGACTAATTCCTATAAAAGTAAAAAATATCGTTGTAATTATAATTACAAATGCATGTCCCCAACAATAAAATGAATGTAATAAACTCATAGCCGCTTCCTTCTTCTCAGTCGGGCAAGCCTCTACTATTGGACTTATAAGAACTTCAATAAGTCCACCACCTATTGCATAAATAAATATTGATATTAACAACCCTATATAAGGATTAGAAAATAACTGTGGAAGGATAGCTAGTCCAACAAGTCCTCCAACAGAAAATATATGAGCCCCAACTACACATACACGATATCCTATTCTATCCACAAATTTAGCTGCTAGAAAATCAACAATAAGCTGAACTCCAAAATTAATTGTTACAAGAAATGCTATTTTATCTATTGAAATATTATACGTACTCTGAAATGTTAAAAATAACAGAGGTGCAAAATTATTTACTATAGCCTGAGTTATATAACCAATATAACATGCGTAAATTGTATGGTTGTAATTTTCTTTTAATTTCACAACAAATCCTCCTTTCTCTTTTTCTTCTGCTTAATATAAGCTGAAGAAATCATCAATAATTTGTACACATACTGAATTTTTAATTCATGCTATATTGAATATATTTCAAAACCAATAATTCGCATATAACAAAAAACTGAGAAGTAGTCCAATACTTAAAATCCTTTCTTTTTATTACAATTGAGTGACTATAAAATGGAATATTAAAATTACTTATAGAAGCTAATTCATTGTTACCTACTAAATTAATTGATATTATAGATATGCCTTTTGCTTTTAATTTAAGTGCAAAGTTATTTACAAATGAATTATTTCCTGAAAATGAAAGAAGAAAGAATACATCCTTATTTGTAAGTGCCTCTAAAATAATATTAGTTTCTTCTTTTCCTTCAAGCACATATACTAGTTTATTACTGAATATCATATTCCTTTTTAATTCTTTAGCTGCATCTTTTTGTACAGCACCCGAACCATAAATATATATTTTATCTGCATTATCTATAGTTCTAAACATTTCATTAAAATCCCGATTTTTTAATTCTTCCATAGTCATTATTATATCTTTACATGTATTATCAATTTCTTTAGGATCAAATTGATTTTCACCTTTTTCTTCCCATTTTAAATGAATCTTTAATTCGCTATAACCTTCAAGACCAAGTTTATGTGTAAAACGTAAAATTGTCGTATGAGAAACGTTGCACTTTGAAGCTAGCTCTTGAATTGACATAGTCCTGCATTCTTTTTTATGATGTAATATATAATTCCAAATATAAATATCATTATCATTTAATTTTTCATAGTTTTCTTCAATTAAATTCTCAATTTTCATAATATTAATCTTCCTTTTTACTTATTGCTGATTTATGTTCCATATATTTTAAAAATAAAATTTCTATCAGCATAAAATAGGATGTTACAGATTCATACTTAAATTTATCTGACACTCCATCAATTATAGGTGTTGAAACATAAAGATTATGATCACAAAGTCTTGCTAAAGAATTATCCTTTGATTTTGTAATTGATATTGTCTTTACATTTCTTATTTTTAATTCCTTAGTAAAATCTATTGTAAATTCATTCTCTCCTGACACTGAAATTACTATACACAAATCATCCTGAGTTGTCATTTTAACTATAGCTTTTGCTTCATCATATCCACTTATATCATAAAATATCTTCTTTCCTAATAAAAAAATCCTCTTTATTTCCTTTTTTATTGATGATTGCACCATTCCAGATCCAAATACATAAAGATTCTTTGCATTATCAAATGCTTCAAATATTTCTGTGCAATCTCTTTCGCTCATACTTTTCATTAGATCATTATATGAATTGCATAAAAAATTCACATTATTTGTGTTTTCTTTTGTCATCTGATTATCAAGTTTTAAATATACCTTCAATTCTCCATATCCTTTTAATGAAAGTTTTTGAGCAAATCTTAAAATTGTTGTTCTTGATACATTGCACTTATATGCGAGCTGATCAATTGCAAGCTTTTCACATTCTTTTTTATGACTTGATATATAATTCCAAATATAAATATCGTTTTCATTAAGCTGATTATAATATTGATTTACTAATTCATCTAATCTCATAATATTTCCCACCATTTTTATAAACTCATAAATTTTATTCTATACATAATAACTTTTCTATTATTAATCTTTTTTTCATTATATTACAAGTTCATAGTATTGTATATAATTTAACTATTTAAGAAAATAAGTATTAATACTCATTCTCAGCATATTGAATATTTCTAAGCAAGATATAATTTTCATTTTCTATATACTAAAAAGAGGTAGAATGTTAAGCTTGCTCTCCCTCCTCTATTGAAATGTATTTACTTTTTAAAATTATTCATATTTAATCAATACACTGCTTCCGGCTTGTACATCTTGCTTATTATTACACTCTATAATGTTACGTCCATTTGGCTCAACAACCACCATCATTGTAACATCAGATATATTTTCCTTCCTAAGAAAATCCCTATCTACTTTTGCAATAACCTTTCCATTTTTCACTTCATCTCCTGCCTTACAAAATACTTCAAAACCCTTTCCATTTAGATTCACAGTATCAAGACCTATATGTATTAATACTTGAATTCCTTCATCATTTTCTATAGCTATAGCATGTTTAGTTTCTGCTACCATTACTACCTTTCCATTACACGGAGATACTATTTCATCAGATGTTGGAATTACTGCCATTCCTTTTCCTAAGGCTCTACTTGAAAACATGTCATCTTTTACCTCAGATAAATCTATACTTTTGCCTGATATTACAGCATTAAATTCCTTTGCTTTTATTTCTTTCTTTTTTCCAAATCCAAACATATACTTTCTCACCCTTTTCTCTTTATTTTAAGAATAATTACAAATCTATCAGCTTTCCTATTATAATGTTTTCCCCCCTTTAAAAGGGGGCTTAACATTTATTTTATCTTTCATTAGATTTCATGATGATTTCTAAGATAATTCTGGCCAGTATTCCTTATTTGCTTCAATTAAATCATCTAAGATTAATTTTGCTATTCTTGCACTTGGAACTGTTCTTGAAAGTGTAAGAGCTTGCCATAATTTTTGATAGCTTCCCTCTATCCATGCTTCTACTGTTAACTTTTCAACACTTACTTGTTGTTCCATTAATCCTTTTTGGAATTGTGGAATAGAACCTTGACATATTCTTTCATATCCATTACTTCCTACTATACATGGAATTTCAACCATAGCTGTTCTATCAAAGTTTTCAACAGCACCTTCATTTGGAACTATAAGAAGGAATCTTTCATTTGTATTTTCTGCTATAGCACATGCTAAATCAACAATGTAAGTTGCATGAACATCAGCTTCAAATCCACCTTCTTTGCTTGTACCACTTTCAATTATCTTTTTACAAGCTCCAAATACATGTTTTTCTCTTCCTTCCATAACCTCATTAGCTCTAGTATGCTCTGGGTCAGAAGTTTCCACAACATAATCGGGGAATAGATAGTATTTTAAGTATGTGTTAGGAATTGTTGTTGGATCTACTGCATAAACATCTCTTGCTTTTTGGAATGTATGAATCCAACTTTCTTCTACATGTTGATTTGTATTTGATAATGCATCTGCAAATCCATTTTCAGCCATATGCTTTTTAATTTGAGGCATTAAATCGTTACCATCCTTATCATAGATCTTTGACCACCATCCAAAGTGATTTAATCCATAATATGATACATTCATTTCTTTTCTAGATTTAAGTCCACACATGTTAGCCATTTTTTCTTCTAAATCTATAGGCATGTCACATATATTTAGAATCTTAGAATTTGGTCTTAATCTTCTAGTTGCTTCTGCCACAATTGCAGCTGGATTTGAATAATTTAACATCCATGCATTTGGAGAATATTGTTCCATGTAATCAAGAATTTCAATTACTCCACCTATCGAACGCATTCCATAAGCAATTCCTCCAGGCCCACAAGTTTCTTGTCCAAGCACTCCATATTTTAATGGAATCTTTTCATCTTTTTCACGCATTGCATATTTTCCTACACGGATATGAGCTAGTACAAAATCTATATCAGTAAATGCTGTTTCTGGATCAGTTGTATAAGCAAATTCAATTTCTGGTGCATTTTCTTTTAAATAAATTTCACATGCTTTTGCAACTGTTTCCTGTCTTTGTGCATCATTATCATAAAATTTTATAGAACGAATTGGGAATCTATCCATGTGATCTAACAACATTAGTACAATTCCTGGTGTAAAAGTGCTTCCGCCACCTGCTATAGTTATTGAATATTTTTTATTTGCCATTTTTCATTCCTCCTAAAAATCAGTGATTTGTTTTTCTCTATGTGCTTATAATACACTCATAAAAATCACCTTACAATAGGTTTGCCCCCTTTAGTGAACATACTGTTTCAAGGGTATTTCGTAACATTTTTTGTGAAGATTCACACCTCTATTTATCATTAGCATCTTTATTTAAATAACATGTAAATTTAAAGTTATCTATACAGATAAAAAGACCATTCATAATTCTATGAACGGACTTTAAAACTTCAATATTAATTCTATAGATTCTCAGTAAACTTAATAGCTGATTTCACCTTATCTTCATGTGCAAATATTTTTTTCATTCTATTTATAGGCTGATCTTTTTCACATGCTCTTTTAGCAATTTGATATAATTCCTCTTCATCCTCTATTCCAATTTGTTTCATATTATATGGAAGATCTATCTTTTTATAAAGTTCTTTAACCTTATCAATCAAGTGAGCATCTTTATTTTCTAAGATCAACTGTACAATAGTTCCAAAGGCCACTTTTTCCCCATGCATAAAATTATTATACTTAGAAATTGTACTCAATGAATTGGCTATAGAATGCGCAGCTGCTAGTGAACCATTTTCAAAGCCTACGCAACTTAAATAAATAATAGCTTCTATAACTTTTTCTAAAGACTCATTTACTTCATTATTTTCAACAGCATTAACAGCAGAATATGCATTTTCAATTATTGCATCAAAACATTCTTTTGATAATGTTCTTGCAGTTAATGAAATGCTACTTGAGCCAAATTTCTCAATATCACCTTCATATCCTGCTTCTGTTTCAAAATATGTTGATATTCCATCACCAATTCCAGCTTTTAAAAGTTTTGCAGGTGCATTTGCTATTACCTCTGTATCTACAATTACACCATGAGGATTGTTGTCTAAATTAATATATTCTTTAAATGTTCCATCACTTTCATATAAAACAGATATCCTGCTGCATGGACCATCCGTAGAAGCTGCTGTTGGCACCATTATATATTTCATGTTTCCAAAATGCCCAACAGCTTTTGCTATATCCAAAGCCTTTCCTCCACCAATTCCTATTACACATTTAATATTATTGCTTTGGGATTTACAGATGATATTTTTTATATTTTCCATGCAACATTCGCCAGTAAAAGATTCTATTATATAACTTATATTATGCTTTTTTAACCCTTCACTAACTTTATCTTTAAAGTGCATATAAGAAAATCCATCCATAAGTATTAGTACTTTTCCATCTTCTAAAAAATTAAAATATGATGCAATTTTACTCATTGCTCCTTTTTCTTGTATATAACATCCAGGCATATTAATTTTCATTTGTTATCCACCATCCTAATAAATTTAATATATAACCCTCATTTTACCTTAATTTACATATGTATGTCTATTGGTATATATCTTACCTATCTACCTTAAAAAATCACTTATTCATAATTTACAATAACATATACTGTTGTCCGTAATAACCAAAATGAGTGTAGTATATCTAACCACACTCATTTTAAAGTTAATATTTTAATATTTTTAATGAATACTTTTTAAAAATAATCTGAAAAATAGGAAGTCTGCTGCTCAATTGCATCTTCTAACATATCCAGAGTTTCTGGACTACATGTAAGACGTCCTATCTTATGAAGATAATCTGGACGCTTATATCCTAGAAGCATAGTAGTCATGGTCTGAATATTTATTCTGTCAGTAGTTTTATTAGTTGAACGAACAACCTTACCCTTTCCATCCTTTGTAATATTCAATGTGAAAGTTCCTTGATTGCATGAAAGAATAGGATCATCCATTATAAAAGACCACTCTCTGTCTATTGTATCAGGTTTAAATGGAAATTCTGCAATAAACTGCTCTAAATCAACAATTCTAGCCATAAAGTATGGAGAAATTGTCTCTTTTATATCTGCATCTTCAAGTAAAAAAGCTAAAGGTTCATCTGTATATGTATTACCAATAACTTTTGTAATCATTGAAAAATGTGCACTTATAAAGTTCCATAATCCACTACGTGCTTCCTCATTAACAAAAATCATATCTTTAATGTGAAAAATTTCATCCTTAATCCAATAAAGAACATATCCATCTGGTTCATAATCCTCATTATAATATACAGCAGCCATCAAATCATCAGAATCCCAAAGAAGGTATTCATTCCATGCAAGGTCATCACGCACTAATGCACCATGAGTTTTAATGGCAAATCTTTCATAAGCTTTTTTTACCTTATCACTTTCTACAGCGACTCTTTCTACATCTCCTGAAACCTGCTTGTTTTTTGGAAGTTGATAATCATTAATTTCAAATGTTATTTTATCTGAAATTATTTCCCATCCTTTCCTTCTATAATATGGAATGGAATATGGATATAAATACGATATGCTCTGCTTTGCTTCTTTCATGTTTTTTAATGCTTGATAAAGCAACTTGTGCATAAGACCTTGATTTGCATATTCTGGATAAGTTCCAACACCTGTAAGACCACCCATATCATATGTTTTATTAAATATACGAACTTTCATAGGATAAACTGCCACTTGAGATATTAGTTTATCACCATCAAACCATCCCCATACATCTGCACGTTCTAATGTTGGAGACTTGGCCCTAATCATTTCCTTTTCTTCCCATCCAATCTCTTGAAGCTCTTGATTTGTAACTTGAAAAACATATCTTAACAGTTGATTATATTGTTCAAGGTGCTCCAAACCAACTTCTTTCATTTTTAACTGTCTACGCCTGCTCATACAAATCTATTTCCTCGCTTTCATAAGTATCTTCTTTAAATATATTTAATCAATGAGATTATTTCTTTATTACATACTTATTATATTAGGTTATGCAAAAATTTAATCCTGTATTCTAAAGTTATACTTAGGATTAATCAATAAATTAAATGTTATATAATATGATAGTTGATTAATTCTACTCAATCATAGGTTCTCTATTTTTATTAAACACTTACCTCATTAGTTATATTATACCATTATATCGTAAATATATATAATTATTAGAAATATAAATACAAATCTTAAAACATAAGATAAACCACAAAAATCAAATTATATTTCTACCATTTGATTTTTGTGGCTTTATTGTTTACTACATTGTAAGATTATTTAAGTTTAATTATTTTGATAAAATCTTTTCTATCTCAACCACATACATTGTATGGTAATCTTTTTCTGGATACCACTTATCTATAATATCCTTTTCTATGAAGCATTCTTCTTTTAAATCTTGTGCATAAAGCTTTCTACAAATTAATGTTAATCTAGCTTCATCAAAATATGGAACATCTTCATACTTTTGTACTTTTAAATTTGCATTTGAAATCTTATCCTCATCTTTTCCTGAAACATTCCCTAGATATGCAAGCTCTTTTCTATAACTATTAGGCAGTACACAAACAGAAAGTCTATCTGAAAAATCAACAAATTCTTTTGTATATCTTTGAGGTCTTATAAAAATGTACGCTACTTTTTTATTCCATAGAACGCCAACTCCGCCCCATGAAGCTGTCATTGTATTAACCTTTCCATCTTTTTCTGCCGTTATTAAAAGCCAGTCTTTACCTATCATTTCAAAAGCATTCTCTTGAAAATCTTCATGTTTAATTTCTTTCATAAATTTTCCTCCTAAAATTAAGCTATTTTTTCATAACACATAACATAATGTAACTTTATACTATAATTTTAATATTTAATCAAATTTTCCAATAACTTCATGGTCGTTTCATAAGGTATGATGATATAATAATATATATACTTCTTTTATACAAGTACTTACTTTTTTATCTTGTACTATCCTTTTTGATAGTATAATTAATAGGAGGATCACATGGCAAATATACAAAATAACTATAATTGTGCTCTTGAACTTACAATGGATTTAATCGGTGGAAAATGGAAGTTGATTATACTTTGGCACCTTCTTGACGGTTCTAAAAGATTTAATCAATTAGATAAACTTATACCTGCAATTACTCAAAAAATGCTTACTACACAACTACGAGAATTAGAAGAAAAAGGGTTAGTAAATAGAAAGGTTTATCCTCAAGTTCCACCCAAAGTTGAATATTCTCTTTCTGAACGTGGACGCAGCCTTGAAAAAATATTAAATGATCTCTGTTCCTGGTCAAAAGACTATGCAAACGAAAATAATATATCTGTTTCTTGTAATAAATAAAAAATAATAGTTAAATAAGGATACTGCTAGTTTTAGCAGTATCCTTATTTAACCTTAATATAACCATACTTTTATCATGAAATTCAATTTATGATATAATTATTTTATTAATATCACCCTTAATAAGTATAATATAGTTAATAAAATCATACTAACATTACTAGTTCAATTAATATAATCCTTAAAATATATTAATTATCCATTAATGCCAATTATAAAAATGAAAGGACATGATTCATATTATGAAAGAAAAAATCACCCAAATGATAGAAAACTTTGTACGATACTATGAACAGCAAGATACCATATCAACAAAATGGGGCAAGCCTTTAGTTGGCTTTGCTGATGCCAATCATCCTTATATTTTAAGCTTCAAAGAGTTTATTACACGAACTCATAAATTCCCAACTGATGTAATCTCAGATGCCTCTATAGTAATCTGCTATTTTGTTCCTTTTACTAAAGAAATAGCTAAAACAAATATGGCAGTGGGTGATCTAGCCTCTCCAGAATGGGCATTAGCTTATGAAGAAACCAATGCAATGTTTATTAAGCTAAATGAATACTTAATATCTGAACTAAGAGAATTTGGTTATCATGCTGATGTTTCTAAAGAAGCTTCTACCTTTGATCAAAAGATACTAAAAAGCAATTGGTCTCATAGACATTTTGCCAAAGCTGCTGGTCTTGGAACCTTTGGAATAAATAACATGCTTATTACTAAAAGTGGATGTTGCGGAAGATTTAATACTATTGTGACCAATTTAGATGTAGATGCTGATTTACCTTTAGAAGATGAACTTTGTTTATTTAAAAAGAATGGCAATTGTGGTTTATGTGTAAAGCATTGTCCGTCTGGCGCATTAACTTTAAATGATTATGACAGGCACAAATGCTATGCTGTATTAAAGAAAAACGCAAAATTATATACAGAGTTTGGGAGTTCTTATACTGATGATTCTGGTGATTGTCCAAACAGTGAGGGGAGCGAAGTTTGTGGAAAATGTGTAATAAATACTCCTTGTACTTTTTTATAAATACTATTTCTAAATATAGTATTTTTATTATCTTGGTATAATCGTGGGGGGATTCTATGAACTATTTCTACCTTACAAAAAGGTAATCCATATTTAAACTTTAAATCAACCATTTACTCTTACTCCTACCCAAGCTCTTTCCTCTATTTCTAAAGTTTCGTGAGTTGTATTATAGACATAGTATTCTTTTTGTTTATCTGCTTTATGATAATTTGCATAATCCTTTAATGCATCATTACCCTTCTCATAGCTTTTTAACGCTGCTAAATCACTTACAATTCTCTTTCCATTTTCCGAATAAGCAGATATAGCTTAGAATAATATCCATTTATTTTTATATGTATCTCTTGCCTCACTAT
Source organism: Clostridium butyricum (assembly GCF_006742065.1). NCBI lineage: Bacteria > Bacillati > Bacillota > Clostridia > Eubacteriales > Clostridiaceae > Clostridium > Clostridium butyricum. The sequence goes on from NZ_AP019717.1 coordinate 175,200, forward strand.
ACTTCATCTTAATCACTCCTCGTAGTTATAGTATTATGTTGATAATTCTGTATAACTAAACATAAATGTAGTATAAAAAACTGTAACAATTAAAATTGCTATAATAAACTTAATATTCTTATTATTTTTGCCTAACTCTGCTCTCAGACATAATAACACCATCTTTTAAATTAATGATTAAATCCCCATACTGGGCTGATGCTTCTGAGTGAGTTACTTGAATTATCGTTTTTCCATATTCCTTATTTATATTTCTAAATAACTCCATTATTTTAATTCCATTTTTTGAGTCTAAATTTCCTATAGGCTCATCTGCTAATATAATTTCTGGCTGAAATAACAGTGCTCTAGCTATTGCCACTCTTTGTTGCTGACCCCCTGATAATTCTCTAGGAGTAGATTTTCTTTTATTTGACAGTTCAATCAAATCTAGTATTGTTTTCAACTCTTCTTTATAATTTTTTACTTTTCTACCCTCCAGTAGTATTGGTAGTAATATGTTGTCCTCTACAGATAAATTAGGAACTAGATTATGGAACTGAAATACAAAACCTACATCTTTTCTTTTCATTTGCGCCTTCTCATGCTCTTTTAATTTGCTGATATCTTTACCATTTATGATAATTGATCCGGATGTTTTATCATCTAATCCCCCTAATAAATATAGCAATGTAGATTTTCCACAACCTGATGGACCCATAATTGATATAAAATCACCTTTTTCTACTGAAAAATTCAAATCTTTAAGTACTTTAACTTCTTCTTTTCCAATATAAAATGATTTATTTAGATTTTTTACTTTTACACTTTTCATAAACTTTCTCTCCCTATTCATATTTCATTTCATTTATTATAGAAAACTTTTTGCCATTTAATATCACTGGAATTGTTGCAAGTATTATTAATATAAATAATACTACTGAAATTATTGGTATATATATAATGTTAAGCTTAATGTCATATAACAATCCTAACAAACTTAATAAGTCTTTAGTCATAGTAACCATTGCCCAAGAACATGGAATTAACAAAATTGTTACCCAAAACATAACAAAAATTGATTGATATATTAATAATTTATTTTTCTGTACTCTATTCAATCCTATTGCATGCAATAATGCTATATTTTTCTTTGAATTTAAATAACTTATTCTTGTATTATTTAAAACTCCAACAGAGGCTACAATAACTGCTATTAGTGAGAATACTCCAAAACCAGCAATAGTTTTTTTATTTTCTGCCAAATTGGCTCTTTCAAGTTCTTTAAAAGTTATCACTTTTACATTATAATCTTGAAGTAAATTCCTTAACTGATTCCTAACTGTGTCTTCATCTCCAATAGTCTGCAAAACTATATTGTTAGTTCCAATATAATTAAATTCTTTTTCTAAAACTTCATTATCAATAAGCACTACATAACCGCCATATAACATTTTCATATCTACCGTTCCAGCTATTTCTATATCCTTTTCTATATTATTAATATTTAATTTTAATTTTTCTCCCTCTTGTACTTTAATCGCTTTCGCCAGGCTCTTTGAAATAATGATTTTAGGTTCTTTAGAGTCTTTAAACTCATTGTAAATCCGCTTATTCTCACTAGCATCCCAATCAACATAGCCATCATAACTTAAATACTTTTTTGAATCCACTCCTGCAATTTGAAAAGCAACTCCATCCTGCTGTCCAGTAAAAACTTTTAGTTTCTGCAATGAACTTTGAACAATTTCACTACTATTTAGATCTTGACTTATTATTGTATCTGCAATATTTACTGTATTTGAAGGAATAGTAATTTGAATTTGAAAGTTATTTCTATTAAATCCATCAGTAATTGCTGCTTTAACACCATCACCAACAGAATTAATTGCAATTACTGATAATGATGCTATTAACATTAATGTTATATTATTTAATAATTCTTTAGATGTTCTGATATTATTTAATGCAAGTGAAACTATTGGTGTTTTATCCTTTAAATACTGATATATAAGTCTGACAACAACATCAATTAATTTAGGAAATGCAAATGCTATACCTAAAATCAGCAATATTGAACTTAAACTTATCATTCCATCAATATTAATAAATCTCACTATTATTCCCAATATAATAACCATCAAACCAGCTAGCAATTTCTTTGAGCCAATTCGTGTATTTGTATTTGAAGCACCTAATATTACATCTTTTACACTTAATTTTCTTATTTGTAGAATTGGTAAGATTGATGATAGTACAGATAATAAAACTCCAAATATTACAGTTAATGCAAAATAGTATGTGGGAATTTGTGGATTAGCAACTACCCCATAATCTTTATGTTGCGATAAAAAGTATGAAGCTGCATAAATAGCTCCTACCCCTATTAGAAACGCTAAAACACCACCCAATATTCCAAACAAAGAGCTTTCAGTTAATAAAACAAAGATAATATTTTTCTTTGTAGCCCCCTGGCTAAAAAACGTTCCTATAACAGGCATTCTTTCAACTATAATCAGCTTGAAAGAACTAGAAATTATAACTGCACTAAGCAATATAACAATGGTAAGCAAAGCAAAACATATTGTTCTTCCTTCCTTAATTGCATTAAGCATTCCTTCATGATTCGCAAAACTTGTCTCTGCTTTTACCTGTGTATTGACATCATTAAATTCATTTATTGATTGTTCCACTGTACTAGCCGTTTTACCCGCAATAATCTTATTGTATTTTGCATTACTATTAAACTTACTACTTAAATATTCATATGGTACTATTACATTAAAAGCTTCATCAGTATCTCCAAAAAAAATCCCCTCGTTTAAGTATATGCCCTGTACTGTAAAGGGTATTTTTTCGTTATTTATAACTATGTTAATTATGTCATTTTCCTTAATGTTAAGTTCAGTACTTACACGCTTTGATATTATACATTTTGCACCTGTAAAATTCACTAATGCATTTTCTTCACCTGCATTATTAAACTGAATATCCCCCTTTTTTCTTCCCAATATTGTTACAGTACTATTATCCAAATCCTTTTTATACCATCCTTTAAACTCTAGTTGTGGAATAACATCTTTTACTCCTTTTAAATTTAAAGAATCTACACTAAATAATGAATCATCTGTATTACTAACTATCGCAATCTCCCTGTTTTCCATAACTTGAGTATATGATTCTGTATAATTATTTATCATAACATCGGTAACACCTATGCTGACTATAAATAATGAAGTACTTATTAAAATTGCAAATAAAAGTAAAATAAATTTTCCCTTCTTCTCTAATGCTGATTTGATAATAAATCTAAGAAAAATGTTCATTGATTATCCACCTTCTTTTTTTCATAGAAAAGTAAATTGTCCATCAACTTATTATTCTCTTCTCCTATCATTTTTTATATCACTCCTTTTCTTATCCATAAGTTTATTGTATTCTACAAATCTGATATGCTACTGATATAATTCTGATATTTTTCTGACATAAAAAAAGGTGCTGTCGTCCTAAATAAATTAGTGCATGGTCCTTTTCTATATAAATGAAAAAATCTGTATCAAATTGAGTTATAAAAACTCAATTTGATACAGACTCTTTTTAAACATCTTCTTTAAAACTATAATTATTAAATATAAATGCCACACATATATCTTATTCTAGCAATGGCAATTGTACAGTAAATACTGTATATTTTGATTCCTTACTGTCCACACTAATGGTCCCCCCCATCTTTTTAACAATCTCATAAGCAATTGCTAATCCAAGTCCCCCATTTTGTGTACGTGATGTATCCACTTGATACAATCTATCAAAAATAAATGTAATATCTTTCTTACTAATTCCATCTCCATGATCTATAACGTCTATGCAGACATTTTTTCCCTGCAAGTAAACTTTCACACCTAAATAAAATCCTGATTTTCCATGAGTAATAGCATTCCGAATCAAATTTTGTACTACTCGCGTGAATGCTGATACATCTACATCTGCGAAATACTCCTTATCTGGAATTTTTACTTGTAAAATAATATCATTCTTTTCTACAATAGGAATAAAATCAATTATTACGCTACGAACGAGTTCACATATATCTGACTTCTCTCTATTAAAATGTATTTCATTAGCATCAAGGCGAACCAACTCAAATAATAGATCTACTCTTTGTTTTAAATCATATGATTTTTTTAAAGCTATATCTAAATAAACATCTTTTTCAGTATTATGAACTACTCCAAGTATCACAGCCTCAAGATAACCAATTACTGATGCCAACGGAGTCCGTACATCGTGTGAAATATTAGCAAGTAACTGTTTACGTGCCATTTGCTCCCTATTCACTGTAATACGTTCCTTTTGATAAGAATCCATTAATTGATTTATCAACAGCGACAATTTGGCAGTTTTATCTCCATTATAACTAAACAAATGAAGGTTATTATTACCTTTGAGTACTTCTTTCAAAACATCTGTGATTTCATTAATGTGTTTATGTATTCTCATATATTTATTTACAATAATAATAAATGCAGTACACAAAATTAATATTATAATATATAAGATAATATCAAATTTCATTAATTGCCCTCCCAATGAAATCTATATCCAACTCCCCATGCTGTCTGAATTAAAACTGGATTTTCAGGGTCGTCCTCAATTTTTTTGCGTGTTCTCCTTATTAGTGCCATAATATTATTATCATTATATATATACTCATCTTTCCATACCTGTTGATAAATTTGTTTTTTTGAAAATACATGTTCGGGATGACTTGCCAAAAAACTTATTAGTTCAAATTCTTTAGCCGTTAATATGACTTCATTGCCATTCTTAATTACAATACGTTTTATTAAATCAATATGTATATTCCCGTAACTAAGTTCATTAATTGTTGTTTCTTGTCCTCCAAGTGTAGTAAATCTGCGAATTAAAGAGTCTACACGTGCACTTAATTCTGAAAGACCAAATGGTTTTGTTAAATAATCATCAGCTCCAGACTTTAATCCTAATACTTTATCCAATTCTTGATCTTTTGCAGAAAGCATTAATACAGGCATATTCATGCTTTGACGTATTTCTGTCAATACTGTTAACCCACTAAGCTGTGGTAGCATAACATCTAATATGACTAAATGATAATCTCCTTTTCTCACCATTTCAAGTCCTTTAATTCCACTATGCGCCATTGATATAACATAGTTATCATTTTCAAGACACTTCTTAAGCAAATTACAAAGTTCCTTATCATCATCAATAATAATTATTCTTTTTATATCTTTCATTTTATTTTCCTTCTTTATTATATAACTTGAAATATATTATCATTTAACTCTATTATATCAAAATAATCCAGTCATGCTTATCTCTTGTATTCCTTTATTTCATGCGTCCTGTACTTTGGAATATAATAAAATTCCTATCAAAGAAACTATTCCAATTACAATCAAACTGATATAAGAATATGTAATAGAAAAAGCGTACTCAATACTCAATACTTTGATATTGCATATCCTTAAAATAATAACAATAGGCACTATAGCCGATAATGTAGACGACCATATAGCTACAATGGATGTAATTGCATATACTATTATGACATATATAGAAACAACATAACTCTTTTTGCTAATTATAACTATTAGAATAATGGGTAATATTGAAATAAACATTAATACTCCAGCCATTAAGTATTTTTCTAAACCTTCTAAAAATGTTGTTACGTTAAAAGTTATGCCTATAGTTAAAGCAATTATATTTAATAAATACGAAAAAATTGTCATTATCATAATCAGCAAAAATAATGTTATTAATTTTGCTATTGCAAGTTGTATTCGTCCAATTGGAATAATCAATAGATTTTTATAAGTATTTTCAATACGTTCTCTTACAAATATAAATGTTCCTATTAATCCAAATATACAAGGCCATAATAATAAAACTGAAAGCAATAAATTTTGGGTTGAATACCCTATCCAAAAGCTTTGTGCATTAATTTTAGAATTTACAATAATAGATATTAAGGGTAAAATAGTGCAACTAACTAAACAAATCCATAATATGTTTGAACCCTTTAACTTTCTGAATTCCGCACAAATTAATCTACCCAATAGTATGCCCTCCTGTTACCCTTATAAAGTATTCTTCTAGATTGCCTTTATTCATGCTAATTTCACTTACACCAATGGAAGCATTATTTAGAACTCTATTAACTTCTGCCATATCACGTTCTATCTCATAAATTTTAAGTGTATTATCATCTTCTATCTCAAAATCAAAAATCCCCAATTTGCTTTCTAAAATAGGAATAGTTTGCATTGCATTAGAAACCGCCATCTTTACATAGTGACGATTATATTTACCAATATCATCCATATAAGTTTCTTCAAGCAGATTTCCTTTTTCAATAATACCTATTCTATCTGCAAGTTGTTCTACTTCACTTAATATGTGACTAGAAATTAGAAAAGTAGTGTTTTTTTGATTACATAAATCACGAATTAATACTCTTATTTGTTGAATTCCGATAGGATCAAGACCATTTGTTGGTTCATCTAAAATAATTAACTCTGGTTCATGCATTAATGCAAGTGCAATACCTAAACGTTGCTTCATACCTAATGAAAATTTTCCCACCTTCTTTTTGTTTTCACTTTCTAGACCAACAAGTATTAATGCACTATTAATTGCATTCTCATTATGAATACCTCGTAATGAAGCAATTAATTCTAAATTCTCCTGAGCTGTTAAATTTTCGTAGAAGGACGGAGCTTCAATTAACGCACCAATACGTTGAAAAACTTTGGAGTTATTTGTATTTAATTTTTCACCAAATATTCTAACCTCTCCACTTGTAGGCTTTAATAATCCCATTATCATACGCAAAGTTGTGGTTTTACCAGCTCCATTACGTCCAAGTAATGCATATATTTCTCCTTTTTTTACATTCATATTTAATTTATTTACAACCACTTGTATACCATATTGCTTTGTCAAAGCATTTGTATCCATTATAATCATATTTTATATTATATTCCTTTCTTTTAAATAATTATAATATTATTAATAATTATAACACTTATGTAAATTTTTGTTTTTCTATTTTTACATTATTATTGTAAGAATATCGCAAATAAAGTATACTTATTATGGATTAAAAGGGAGGAATAAACAATATGGAGAATACTATTTTCAGATTAAACTCAAAAGGGAAGCTTGTTCTTTTAGATAACACATTAGAATATTATAATAGCGCTAATGGTAATAAAGGGAAATCTATCAACCTAGATGAAATTGTTTCAATAATTAATGAGATAGGTAAAAATGAAATTAAATTATGCTTTAAGAAAAAGAATAAGGTTAAGAAATGTGAAATTACATTTGATAACGAAGAAGAATGTGATAGATTTTTTAATTACTTTGATAAAGATATGCTTAATAATATTTCATATCAAAAGACAGAATACAATTTAACACAAAAAGAAGCGCTACAGTCACCATTATCATTATTAGGAAACATTATTTTATTATTAGCTTGTATTTATGGTGCTATGTTTATATCAGAATTTGCTTTAGCAACAAGAGGAAGTGCTAGAATTCCTGTAATATTATTAGCAATAATTAAAGTGTTTAATTGGATTGGAATTGAGAAGATTTTAATTATTTTTGGTATTATAACATTCTTTTTACTAATTAATGGAATAAAGAGATTTAAGAACCCACCAAAGGCTAGAAGGATAGAGTTTTATAATGCACTAATCAATAGTTAAGGATATAACTTATATAAATATTATAATAAAAAGATAAAGCTTCAGAAAACATCATAAAAAAACAACTTTTTGATAGTTTAGATAGTTTTGTGTAATTAATATTTTTATCAAGTTAATATCACTGGAAATTTTGATTTCCAGTGATATTTTTTTATATTTAAGAAATACTTCCTATAACTTAAGGTCTATTCCACTTTTCTTTTCTTTAAGCAAAATTTCTATTAATTGTACAATCTGAGCCCCTGCTTCTACTGGGGGCATCCCATTTTTGTGTATATTAGAAATAACTGTTCTTTGAGATTCTGGCTTTTTACTGCTTGCTTCATAAGCCATATAACAGCTCATACTTTCACCTGTAGCAAGCCCTGGTCTTTCCCCTATTAAAATTAATGTAACCTTTGCATTTAATGCTTCACTTATTTTATCCATAGTAGCAACTCTTGCATACTTAACAAAGATTGAAGTTCCAATTTTAAGTCCCTTAGCTTCACAGCCATCAATTATCATAGGATAAATTTCTTTTAAATTTGCTGTTATGGCTGGTGAACTTAAGCCATCTCCAGCTATAATCTGTACATCTACATCATTTATACATTTTTCCTTTATGTCAGTTAATGTTTCTTCAGAAAAGCATCTTCCAAGGTCTGGTCTTGTTATATACTCTTCCTTATCTTTTACCAATGTTTTAACTTTATAAAACCCTAAATTCTCAACTACCTTTTCATCTACATGTGACCAAACTGCATCCATAGCAACTGCATGATCTGCTCTAAGTCTTAAATAATCACCTGTTTTATATCTTGAACCTGCCCTTCCTACGCAAATTCTTGCTGGTGTTGATTGTTTTAAAATCATTAACCCTTTATAATCAATTGGATTATCTACTGAGACTTTAGTATTTAAATCAATAGCAGATATATCTTCTAAAATATCCTTCTCCATATTTTACACTCCCATACCTAAAAATATTGACGGATCTCCAGCTTTACTTGCCAACACTCCATTTTTCATTATTCCAAGTTCCTCAAGTCTAGCTTCAAATTCTTTAATTGGTCTTTTATTTGTTACTTCCCTTAATGCTGCAATATCATGATAACTTGAAGATTGATACATTAACATTACATCATCTCCACCTGGAACTCCCATGAAATAATTGCAATTAGCTTGTGCAAGAAGTACTGCTAAATTTTCTAAATCATTTTGATCTGCTTTCATATGATTTGTATAGCAGACATCAACACCCATAGAAAGTCCAGTTAATTTTCCCATAAAATGATCTTCTAAGCCAGCTCTTATGACTTGTGCCCCATCATATAAATATTCTGGACCTATAAAACCTACAACTGTATTAACTAAAAATGGATTATATCTTTTTGCAAATCCATAACATCTTGCTTCCATGGTAAGCTGATCTGCTCCATTATGACCATCTGAAGATAATTCAGAGCCTTGTCCAGTTTCAAAATACATAAAATTATTACCTTTAGAAGATTTCAATTCTCTCATCATTGCATATGCTTCATCCATTAATTTTACATCAATTCCAAAACTCCTATTTGATATTTCAGAACCTGCTATACTTTGAAACATTAAGTCCATTGGAGCCCCTTTTTTCAGTGCTTCCATTTGAGTTGTAACATGTGCTAAAACACAATTTTGAGTTGGTATTTTATATCTATCCATAAAGTTTTTAAAAGCTTTTAATATGTTAGAAACACTATCAATAGTGTCTAAAGCTGGATTTAAGCCAATTACAGCATCTCCAACACCATAGCTAATTCCTTCCATTACAGATGCCATTATCCCTTCAATATTATCTGTTGGATGATTAGGCTGAAGCCTTGCTGAAAGTGTTCCTGGCATTCCAATTGTAGTATTACAGGTTGCTATATTACCGAGTTTTCTAGATGTACATATAAGATCTAGATTACTCATAAGCTTGGTTACACCAGCAATAACTTCTGAAGTCAGCCCATCTCGTATTTCTTTTATTTCTTCTCCATTAGATGATAATAGAAATTCCCTAAACTCACCTATAGTCATCTCTTTAATTCTATTATAAATTTCCTCATTAACCCCATCTTGAATTACCCTGGTAATTTCATCTTTATCATAGTCTACAACTGGATTATTTCTTAAATCTCCAATAGTAAGTTCAGCAAGTACTACCTTTGCAGCCACTCTTTCTTCTATTGAATTTGCAATAATCCCAGCAAGTCTATCACCTGATTTTTCTTCATTTGCTTTTGCAAGAACTTCCTTTACATCTTTGAAATTATATACATTTCCAAAAAGTGTTGTCCTTAAAATCATATACGTCACTCCTTATAGAAAAAGTGGCTACACCACTTCTTTAATTCATAATTTGCAATTTACAATTCACAATGTATTAAATCCTAATTTAGCATTGTGAACTGTGAATTTTACATCTTTAAACTGTTTCCCCCTTAAGTCCTTCAGTAATCTCCTGACTGTCTGTTCCTTGAATTTTAGAATACACAAAGTAATAAATTATGGCCGCTACATAAGCCCCTACTACCCAAAGTACAGTTGAAAAATTTGAAACAATTAGTGATATTAAAAATATAAATGCTATTAAAAGTGCTACAGCAGGTACAACTGGATATGCAACTTTAAATGGTCTATTAAGATTTGGCTCTTTGCTTCTTAAGATAAATAAAGAAATCATACTTATAATGTATAGGGCAACAGCTCCAAAACATGATATAACAATGATTACAGCAGTTTGTCCCGTTAATACGAATACCATTCCAATTAAACTCATTATTACTATAGAATATGCAGGTGCTCCTTTAGAATTTGTATTTGATAAAAACTTAGGTAAGTATCCAGATCTAGACATTGCAAAAGCTTGTCTAGAATATCCTATAATTATTCCATGTAAACTTGCAACTAAACCAAATAATCCAATAAAACTCATTCCATTTGAAATTAAGCCATCCCCATAAACTCTTTTAAGGGCATCTGGTAATGGTGAACCTGATGTACTTAATGTACTAAGATCTGAAATACCAACCACCACAAAAAATGTTCCAAGAGCTAATAAAACAAGAGTAACTATTCCTAAAATAAATCCCTTTGGAACATCCCTTTTAGGATTTTCACATTCTTCAGCAGACATTGCTCCACCTTCCACAGCTAAATAAAACCAAATTGCAAAAGGTATTGCACCAAAGACTCCATTGAATCCGCCTTTAAAAATATCTCCTCCAAAAATATTATTCATTTCAATATGTGGGGCACCTACTCCCATAAATAAAAGTAATCCACCTATTGCAATTATAGTAACAATAAGTTCAACCTTAGCTGCTGCTTCAATACCAAAACAATTTATAAGAACAAATATAGCATATGCAACTAATGCTGCTACAACAGATGGAACAGCTGGTACTAAAAAATTTATATATGCACCTATTGATATTGCTATGGCTGGTGTTGCAAATAAAAATTCTACTAAACATGAGAATCCAGCAAAAAAGCCACCAAATTTACCAAGGGCTCTTGAAGCATATTCTGAAGCCCCTCCTGCATGAGGAATTGCAGTTGATAATTCTGCATAACTAAACATAAATGTAGTATAAAAAACTGTAACAATTAAAATTGCTATAATAAATCCAACTGGACTTGTAAAATCTAAAGCATTATTCCACCCACAATACATTCCCGATATCACCATTCCAACTATTATACTCCAAAGTTGTATTGGTTTAAGTGTCTTTTTTAATTCATTATTCATTTCCACCACTCCTAGTATTTATTTTTTAATAATTGTTTCTTTTATTAAGGAGGAACTTAAAATATATTTTCACCTCCATAAACTAAAAAAAGGCAATGGAGTCAAAGTTACATTTGACTCCATTGCCTTCTGTACATAATCAAATAAGTACTATTAAAATAATGTTTTAATTAAAATTCATTTTAAAAATGTAATTAAAAGGAAAAAAGAACGCTTAATCTAATGATAGGATTATATACCTATATTTATACCTTGTAAATATGTTTTCACATTTTGTTAAGATAATTAATTAAAATGAACTTAAAACTTAATTATCTTATTATTTTGGCTTCTATAAATCACTACTAATCTATCATATGGATGATTGCCCTCAAAATTTTCTGCTATATTTTTTTCATATAAATCAATTGCTTTGCTTATTTCCCCACATTTTTCATATTCAATATCTTTCAAATTTCTATCAACTTGTCTATCAAATTTATTCATGATATTCTAGCAATCTCCCCTTAAAGTAATATTTTGCTAATGTCAATTAATTTATTACTTGAAATCCATCATAGTAAATCCCAAATTTATCTCCTTCTATATGATAAAACATCATGAATTTAGTATTAATTTCAGCAATTAAATACCCATTTAGCGATAATTGTAATTTGAATTGCAATTCTTTATTATAATTTTTAAATTGTTCCTGTTTCTTAATTTTTTTCTAAAAAGTTATCAGAGTTATGCTTTAAAATATCAATAAAATATACTTCATTATTAGTTAGTTTAATAAACAATAAATATTTTTATCTATATATATAAATCCAAATTTTTATATTAAACACCTTGAAAACTACTGCTTCATTTTCTCCATAAAAGCCACTGAACTCAGTGACTTTCTATTATATCAATATTATAGTTTATGTATGATTGAGGAGAAGCGTGGCCTTTAAAATCCACCAAGTTTTATATATACCGCGTTTCAAAGTATAACCTTAGTAACTATATGGATAAACTATTATTTTTTAATCAATAAATTAATCTAATTCTTCTCCGTTTGATTCAATAACTTTTTTATACCACTCAAATGATTTTTTCTTATATCTCTTGTATGTTCCATTTCCTTCATCATCTCTGTCTACATAGATAAAACCATAACGTTTAGACATCTGCCCTGTACTTGCTGCAACTAAATCTATGCATCCCCATGATGTATAACCTATTAAGTCTACTCCATCAAGTTCAACTGCATCCTTCATTGCTTTAATATGTTCTTTTAAGTATGATATTCTGTAGTCATCTTCTACAGTTCCATTTACTAATTCATCTTTAGCTCCAAGCCCATTTTCAACTATAAATAAAGGCTTTTGATATCTATCATATAAGCTGTTTAATGTAATTCTAAGGCCTAATGGATCAATCTGCCATCCCCATTCTGAAGCTTGTAAATATGGATTTCTAAGTGTTGCAAATACATTTCCTTCAGTTTCCTTATTTACTTCTGGATCAGCTGATGTAAGTCTTGAAGAATAGTAGCTGAATGAAATAAAGTCTACAGTATTTTCCTTAAGTAATTCCTTATCTCCATCTTCAAAAGGAACCACAACTCCCTTTCTTTCAAGTTCTTTTAATGCATAGTTTGGATAATATCCTCTAGATTGTACATCTACAAAGAAATAGCCTTCTCTATCAGCTTGTAGGGATTTAAATACATCATTAGGGTTTGGTGTATTTGCATAAGTATTACCTGCTGCAAGCATACATCCTATCATGAAATCAGGATTTATTTCATGTGCAATTTTAGTAGCTTTTGCACTTGCTACAAGCTGATTATGTGCCGCAGTATACTTAATTTGTTCTTGGTTTTCACCTTCTTCAAATACTAATCCTGCACCTGTAAAAGGAAGATGAAGAAGCATATTTATTTCATTGAAAGTAAGCCAGTACTTAACAAGATCTTTATATTCATTAAATAGAACACTGCAGTATTTAACATACAAATCTACTAATTTACGATTTTTCCATGATCCATATTTTGTTACAAGATTCATAGGCACATCAAAGTGAGCAATTGTAACTAATGGCTCTATATCATATTTTCTACATTCTTCAAATACTGAGTGGTAAAAATCTAATCCTTCTTTGTTTGGAGTGATATCATCTCCATTTGGAAAAATTCTAGACCATCCAATAGACATTCTGAATGTCTTAAATCCCATTTCTGCAAATAATTTTATATCTTCTTTATAATGATGATAAAAATCTATCCCCTTTTGAGCTGGATAAAAATAACCATCTTCAAAGTCAAACATCTTTCTCTTTCCTAGAGCTACAGGAAATCTATCTTTACCGATAGGCTGAACATCTACAGTTGCAAGTCCTCTTCCTCCTTCATTGTATGCACCTTCACATTGGTTTGCAGCAGTTGCTCCACCCCATAAGAAATTTTCTGAAAATCCCATTATATAAAACATCCTTTCATAATAGTTCCGGCATTAAAACCAATGCCAGAACTTAATATTTTTTACAATTTTGTCTATCTGATTTTATTATTTATCTCCATATAATACTTAATTTATTTTATAACAGTTATTAAAGTATCATTATTTGTTATTGCTTTTGGTTTAGATTCAATAACATCTAAGAAGCTATCTCCATTAGTAACAACAACAGGTGTTTCAACAGAATATCCTTCTTTTTTAATTGCATCTATATCAAATTCTAAAATAAGGTCTCCGACTTTAATCTTATCACCTTGTGATGCATGAGCTTTGAAATACTTCCCTTCAAGCTGAACTGTATCAAAACCTACATGAATTAATATTTCTGCTCCATCTTCTGATGTTATTCCTATTGCATGAAGGCTTGGGAATAAAGTTGTAAGTTCTCCATTTACAGGTGATTTCACTTCACCCTTGTTTGGTACTATTGCCATACCTTTGCCTAAAGCTCCTTGTGAAAATGCTGCATCTTGAACTTCTTTTAATGGAATAGAATTACCTTCAAGTGGTGCTTTTATTATAATTTCACTTTTATTAAGACTTTCATTATTTATAACTTCTTTTTTATTATCTGAAGCTTTTTTTGTATGTTCTTTTACATCATCCTTGTAAGTAATCATTGTTGCTGCAAATGATAATCCCATTGAAATTGTTAAGCAGATTGCAACTGGTCCAAACCATGCTCCTCCATCTGGATTTATAAATCCTGGTATTGAGAACACACCAAGCCCTGCCATCTGATAAGTAAGACTGTTTGTAAATCCTAAATATGCACTACCTAAAGCAGCTGCTATACAAGTTATAACAAATTGTTTTATCCTTGGAAGAGTTATTCCGTATATAGCTGGTTCAGTAACACCAAAGATACCGCTAATCCATGCTGGCAGAGCTATTGCTTTTAACTTTTTATCTTTAGTCTTAAGCCAAATTGCAAAAACCGTTGCAGTTTGTGCAAATGTTGCTGCAAAGAATAATGAGAATATTGGTGAAGGCTGTCCTGATGCAATTTGCATTATTCCAATGGCTACAATTGCCATGTGTACACCGAATAAAACTAATACTTGCCATAATCCACCTAGTAATATTCCTGCTATTACTGGACTCACATTATAAGCTCCTGTGATTCCACCTGCAATCCATTGTGATACTACATTAGCTGCTGGTCCTATAAGCATAAATCCAGCTGGAACTGAAATTAATAATACAAGCATAGGTACAAAGAATGTTTTTATTACATCTGGAATAATTTTATTTAAATATTTATAAATAAATGCTGCAAAAACATTTGTAATAATAATTGGTAATACTGAACTAGAATATGATACATTAAATACATGACCCAAAATTTGTAAATCAACATTTTGATAAGTTGGATAAACTAAACCCGCACCAATCATCATTCCTAAGAAAGGATTCATTCCAAGTTTATTAGCTGATGTGTATCCAAGAGCTATTGGGAAGAAATAAAATATTGAATCTCCAATCCCATTAATAAGTGTATACAATCCTGAGCCTTGATCTATGAGGCCTAAAAACTGTACTAATGCAAGTCCGCCTTTAATCATACCGCAGGCTGTCATCATAGCAAGTATTGGTGTCATTACGCCTGAAATAAAATCAATAATTGCTGCACCTATTCCTTGCTTTTCCTTTGTTTCACTTCGAGACGATGATCCTCCGCTTATTCCTGCAACTTCACATACATCATCAAACACTTCTGTAACATGATTTCCAATGACAACCTGATATTGCCCTGCGCTTTTAACAAGCGTAACAACACCATCCATATTTTTTATTACGTCGTCATTTGCCTTAGATTCATCTTTAAGCTTGAATCTAAGCCTTGTGATACAGTGTGTTAATCCATTGATGTTTCCTTTTCCTCCGACATTTTTAACAATGTCCTTTGCTAAATTTTGATACTTACCCATAATATTTTCCTCCATTTTCTTTAGGTTAATATATATAGGTTTGGCCAACTTAATGTAACCATCCATAGCTAAAGCAAACTATAAAGATTTGCTCTCTCTAACTACTTTTGCAATGTGAATCGTAAGGTATAAACATTCCTCATCTTCTAAATCATAATTATATTCATCATATAAAAATTCTTTTATTTTAAGAGTACATTTATACATTTCACTATATTTCTCTTTTACCATATCAAATAAATCCGTTTCTTTATCATTAGTATAAGTCTTACTATTAAATACTCTTTGAGTAAAGAATAAAAGATGTGTTACAAATCTATAATATGATAAACATTCTTCATCATATATTATTTTAAAATGATATTTCACTATATTTAAAATATCAGTCATTGTCTTAGTTATATCCACTGCTGTCTTCATATTAGTTTCAAGTTCTGCATTCACTATATGCATCGTTATGCTTGCTGCTTCATTATCATCAAAATTAGAACCGAGCCTTTCATTTATTCTGCATACTACATCGCGAGCAATCTTAAATTCATCTCTATATATCCTCTTTATATCCCAAAGCATTGTATTTTTTACATATGCATTGGTTGCGGCTCTCTCAAGCAGTGTATTAATATGATCTGTTAAAGTTATATATATAGAATTGTTAAGTTTTTTTCCTAGTGTTGATTTCACATAATTAATAAGGTTTTCTATGAATTCAAAATTCACTAAATCAATTTCACTTAAAAGTTTTGTGAAATGAATGAAATCGCAGTTCTTTTCATCTGTAAATACTTTCTGAATCCTATCTTCTGGTATTACCTGTCCCTTTTTTGCACCAAAAGCAAGGCCTCTTCCCATTACCACAATTTCCTCATTTTTATCATTTTCTGAAATTACAACATTATTATTTAATATCTGCTTAATTATCATATCTCTCTCCTAAAAATAAAAAACCTATCTACAAACGCACACATTAAAATAAACTTTAATGAGCATTTATAAATAGGTTTTGCATAACTTAATATTAACAATCCACTTTATATTTAGTATATTACACCCTTTAGAAAACGTTGTCAATATTTTTATATTATTTTTTACATTTTTAGCTATATCCTTAATTTGAAAATACTATGCCATAATTTTTTTATCTATTTCTTCTAAAGAATATCCTTTAAATCCCCATATGACATAATGTTTTCTCATATTATCCACAGACTTTACTATGCTTCTAAATCCAAACTCACTTAACCTTTTTACTTTTTCTTTTATAAAACCTCCAATTTCTTCTGAAGTCATACCTTCTATTATCATAAATTTAATTACTTTTATGATTTGCTTTGATGCTTTTAAATTTTTATATATCCTGTTCAAAATTATCTTTATGTCTTTTTCATAATGGCTCTCTCTATTAATAATATCAGTCATCTCAGATTCATGAAAATATTTATACCTTAAATTAATTTCAATAATCTTCATCTTCATAATAAAAATTATTTCGCATATTATATTTTCTTATAAATTCTATGATTTTATGAACTCTATAGCCTCGACCTATCTTATCTATAATATAATCTTCTAAAAGCTCTAAATGAAAAACACCATAGAGTTCTAATAAATTCTGAACTATACTTATAATATCTTCTCTTTTCTTAGAAAATTCAATTATATATTTATCATCTAAACATGATTTTATCAAATTTTGAAATTCCTTTGGAATAATTATATTAGTTTTTTCTATATATATTATTCCAATGCAAAGTAGGGAATGTACATTATCAGAATCTAATTCTACATCTTCACACAGTATTTTAAAATTATTATCACAAATTTTTCTTAATAAATTAAGCTCTTCATAAACAATAAACTCTCAAAAAATATAATTCATATTATTTTTCATATATTCATAAATAATATCAATAATATTATCCTTTTTTCTACACCGGACTTTAAGTTCAAACATCCTGACAATATGATCTAATTCAGTAACTTTCATTTTGCAAAATGTTTCTCTAACACTTACCATTATAAATATTGCACCTTCTTCTACTAATTGTTCAACTATCTAATAAAAAATTATAAACCTCTAATAATAATTTACATAATAAAACTGATAATAGGATTTGTTATGAAATCCTATTATCAGTTTAAAAATAAGTTATATATAATTATATATAACTTATTTTATGCACCTGCTACTGCATTTTTCTTAGCATCTGCACTTCTTTGAATCATTCTTAAAATAGCTCTGCTCACTGGTCCAGCAACTAATATATTTAAGAAAAATGCTGCACAGAAGTTTCTTGGCCATCTGATAAAGAATTCTTTTGTAACAAGAGATAGACTGTCACCACCAAGCATACCTCCAATAAATGTCATAATTAAAGACATGCAAGTTACGATAAAGAAACAGTTAAATAGAATCCTTGCATTAACACTATCCTTTTCTCCACAGAATCTTTCAAGTAACATTCTATTGACTTTTCCAACAATAGCTCCTTCAATTATGAAAGCTACGATAAATGTAACGGGAAATGCCTTTAAGCATATGATCATTACTTCACCATCAAACACTCCATGATGTATAGAAATATTCAACATTCCCATAAAAAATACCATAATAACACACATAGTTATTCCAAATATAATTCCCTCTTTTTTATTTCTTGGCATAGAACCCTCCTTGTATAAAATTATTAATTATTTATCAGTTAGAATTTTTACTGTATTTATACATACATACCCCTAACGAACAAATTGTATTATAGCATGTAAAAATTTTGCGTGTAAGTATTTTTTTATTAATTCCTTATGATTAATATTTGTCTATTTATTTAAATTGTTGAAAACTGAAATTCTTTATATTTTGCAAATTTTTCTTTTACTATTAATGTTTATAAGTGCCTCAAATTCCTCTTCAATCATTTCATATTCATAAAATCTATTATCTACTGGATATCTATCTATAATAAATTTACTATCCAACATCATTACATATAATTCTTAAAGTCTGTATAATTATTATGATAAGCAGAATAGATTGTCCCAACCATAATGCAATCTTAGGTTTACTTAATAATACTAGATTGTTAACATTCAGAATATATTCCGATAACTTACTTATCAAAATTAAAACTATAAAAGCAGCTAATTCAATAAGAATAACTTTTTTTCTATGTGAGTTTATTTTCTTATTTTTTAATTTTCCTACCAATCCCCCCTGTAATCCGCCTATTTTTCCAATTCTAGGTTATTCATATTTTCACAATTTTACGAAAGCTTTTTCATAGTTTATCATTAAAATTGTTCTTGCTGCACCATAATTAATATAAATAACCACTAATCTATATCTACATTAAAATAATATTTCTAACACAATCAATGCATTTGAAAGACTAACTATCATTTGAACTGAAGAAAATTGCATAATTTGAATTAAAAAAAGCCTTTTTTATAGGCTTCTTTAAGTGCGTCCATTTTTACAAACATATAATTTTTGATAGCACGTTACTGAAAAAATAAGAAAAGGAGCTATCACTAATGGGTTTTTAACCCTGCCGATGCGACAGCCCCGTCTTTCATAGATTTCATGTCTAATGACTATGATTTTGATACAATTTAGTGAATTTTTTAATGGAGTTATTGATTTTAATATCGCTAAAAATTATAGAATTTCTGCTAAAATGTGCACACACTTGTATTGATATATTTCCACATACTAGTTGCTGAGTATTGGGGGACAGTAGATAGATTTGTGTAAAAACAAAATCTATCTACTGTTTTTTTGTATGAACAGTTGGTAGTTTTGGAATAATAAAACATATAAGTTTAGGAGGAATTATTATGACAAAAAAAATTGATACTAACTTTGACTACAATGAAGAAATAAAAAAATGTAAAACCATCGATGATGTTATGGGTAAGAATGGGCTAATACAAAAACTTGTAAAAGATGTCCTTGAAAATATATTAGAAGGCGAAATGGAAGAGCATCTTGGAAGAAATAAATATGAGCGTACAGAATCAAATAATCAAAGCAATAGAAACTATAGAAACGGGTATAGCAGTAAAAATCTACGAAGCTCCTTCGGTGACGTCGACTTAGACGTACCACGTGATAGAAATGCAGAATTCGAACCTCAAATTATAAAGAAATATGAAACTGTCTGTACTGAGTTAGATAAAAAAATTATATCTTTATATGCTAAAGGTATGAGTACAAGTGATATCCAATCAGAGATTGAAGATCTATATGGAATAAAAATATCTCCATCGATGGTATCTAAAATAACAGATAAAGTACTCGCTAGCGCTACCGAATGGCAAAATAGAGCTTTGGATAAAATATATCCTATCGTTTATTTAGATGCTATGTACTTTAAAGTTAGAAGTAATGGAAAGATAATTAATAAAGCTGTTTACATTTGTTTAGGATATACAATGGATGGCTATAAAGATATTTTAGGTATATGGGTTGATGAAGCAGAAGGTGCTAAATTCTGGTTAGGAATTTGTAATGACTTAAAAAATAGAGGAGTTAAAGAAATATTAATTGCATGTATGGATGGTTTAAAAGGATTACCACAAGCTATTAAAACAGTATTTCCATCAGTAAATATTCAAACATGTATTGTTCACCAAATTAGAAATTCAATCAAATATATAGCTTCAAAGGATAAAAAGGCATTTATGAAGGATTTAAAAGAAGTTTACAAAGCATCAACTGAAGAACTTGCGTTGGCGCAGCTAGACAATTTAAAATCTTTCTGGGGTAATAAATACGCTATAGTTATTGATTCTTGGTATAATAATTGGAGTAATCTATCAACATTTTTTGATTTCTCTCCAAGCATAAGAAAGATGATATATACTACCAATGCACTTGAAGGGTTTAATCGTCAAATACGTAAATTTACTAAGGTTAGAGTGATCTTTCCTACAGATGAATCGTTAAATAAGTGTGTTTACTTAGCTACGATGGAAATAATAGAAAAATGGAGTCAACCTACTCCAAATTGGGGTGCTACGCTAGCGGAGCTATCAATAATATTTGAAGATCAACTAAAAGATGAATTAGCTTAGAAGCTTGTACTTTTATTGATTAATATGCATACTTTTAGATTTTATTGAAATACTAAAAAAGGTAATAAAAAACATTATTAGTATTTCTTAAATATAAAAAAATATTACTGGAAATCAAAATTTCCAGTAATAATAAATTGATAAAAATACTAATTACACAAAACTATCTAAACTCTCAGTATTGGGGAATATAATTCTAATTTTTCTTATACATAATCAATTCTACCAAATCTATAACAAGTTCAGCCTTCATTAAAAAATCTAATCCTAGCAAGTCATTAACTCTTTCATTTGGATCAATTTCTCCAAAATCTATTTTAAAATCTTTTAATTCAATATTATTACAAGCAATACCATCAATTCTCTTTCTAACAGCATAACTAGAAGCTCCACCATATCCTGATGCCTCTATAAGTTTGTCATCATCTGCAAATTTTGCTCCTAATTTATCTAAAAAATCTGTTGATATTATTGTATGAAATGCACCTGTGTCAATAATAACATTCTTTACAATTATACATTCCCTTCATGCATTAGTTTTATAGATGTATATAATAATCCATCTTTTAATTGTATTTTACTGTTCATTATATACTCCTTCTAATACCAACATGTCTAATTTTTTCTATTGTAACACTTTCATTTTGTGTACTATATACTAATTGACCATTTTTACATCTTGTAAACTCTTGCATAGCTTCTCTTGGATCTTTTATAGCTTTTATTATTGCAACTTCATCAACATATTTAATTTTATCTTCTTCGTGATATTCTATAATTTCAAACTTAACAAATTGATTGGGATATAGCTCTCTAACTTCTTGCCACTTCATAAACAGCACCTCTTTTCTTATATTTTTTAATCTAGCATTTAATATATCTTAATTATATCCTATTAATTAAATATAAACATCATATTCAAATATTTTGTTATAAAATCCTTTCTGCCAAAAGGTGCACACCCCAACAAAAAAATGCACACCCCCTAATAAAATTCTACTAATGGGTGTGCACAAATACTCAAAATACCTAAAAAGTGGCTAAAACATCCATTAAAATCATTTAAAAAATTATCTTTATAAAGCAAAATACAATGGCCAAGCCTTGATTTTTCAAGGTTTTACCATTGTATCACTTTATTAGTTCTTATTTGGTGGAGGCGAGGCGTACAGAACCCGTGTCCACAAATTACAAAAAACAAATATTAACATAAAAAGAAGAAATCCTCATAGAAATCTGTAAAACTTAGTTCCATTATAATCAATACGACTTTTCACATAAATAATTTTTTTCAACTTTACTCCAGTCTATTACATTCCATATATTTTTAACATAATCAGCTCTCAAATTTTGATACTTTAAATAATATGCATGTTCCCAAACATCAATTGTTAATATTGGCTTCATCTTTAAGCTTAGTGGTGAATCTTGATTTGCAGTTGTTATTACATCAAGTTCTTTTTTATCATTAACAACAAGCCATGAATATCCTGATCCAAAAACAGTTACTGCTTTATTAGAAATCTCATTTTTTAAATTTTCCAAACTTCCATATTTATTTACAATTGCATCTAATAGCTGTCCATCTGGGCATTTTTTAGGCTTTTTTGCAAGTATGGAAAAGTATAAATTATGATTAGCCACTCCACCACCTTGATTTATTACGTCTTTTTTTATTTCTAATGGAATGTCTTCAGGATAGTATAAGATTTCTTCTATGGTTTTTCCATCTGTAAATTTTTCATATCCTTCAACAGCCTTATTTAATTTGTCTACATATGCCTGTAAATGCTTTGTATAATGTATACACACCGTTTTTTTATCAATATAGGGTTCTAGATCTTTATATTTATATTCTAATGGCCATTTCTCATACTTCATATATTACAACTCCCTTCTATGTTTATAATATTTTATATATATTTGTTATATTCATTTATTGTAATATTTTTTATTATTAGTCATCAAAAAAACTGCCAACTAAAATTTAATTAGTAAGCAGTTTTTTATCTATCTCTTTCAAAAATACCATACGTAAATAATATTTTTATATTTACTATCCAAAAATTTCTGTACCAATTATAATACAGGTATCTATTTTAATCCTGAAACTCCTGTTTCTAAGATTTCCATCTGAAGTATAGTCTCATCATCTTTTATAACTTTTTCTTTGTTATTTACAATTGTCTCATAAATATCATCATACACACGTCCATAATCCCCATCAACTGTTTTAACTTTTTCTTCATGATATTCACCATTATCATCATAATAAGTAAGAGTTCCATAATGTTTAGGTTCATCTTTTCCAAAATCCTCATTATGTGGCATATAGAATAATTTCAAACATTCTTCCTGACGATCTTTAGTTTCTTTTATAAACATGCCTTTTTTACCATATACTACAAAGCTAGGTCTCTCCTTTATTCTGAAAAAGCTCGATTTTACAGATACTTTTAACACTTCATAGTATAAATCTAAATCAAAATAATCATTCATACGCCCTTTTCCAAGCAGCTGACGGACATCATAATTAATGTGGTCCGGCTTTCCGAAATAGCTTATTACTTGATCCAGTGTATGACATCCATGTCCATATAAATATGACATTTCAGCCTTAAATTCATGAGTATTTTCTGGCACATAAGGTCTATAATAATCAAAATGCATTTCTAACTCTAAAAGGTCTCCAAGCTTTCCACTTTCAATTACATTCTGTACAGTAAGAAAATCACTATCATAACGTCTATTTTGATAAGCAGAAATAATAAGTCCTTTTTCTTTTGCTAATTTAAAAATTTCTTTTGCCTGACTACTACTCTCCATAAATGGCTTTTCAACAAGACAATGCTTGTTATGTTCCAATACCATCTTCGAATATTCATAATGACTATCGCAGCCTGTACACACTACTACCATATCAATTTCTGAATCATTTAATATTTCTTCAATATCATCTGTATATTTTACACCATCAATATATTTCCAACTATCATTATTAGGATTACGTCTATAAATTGTCTTTACTTTAAATTTATCTTTACGCTGCACCACAAATGGAAGATGATATCTATTGGTACTTTTACCATTACCTATGTATCCTATTGTAAGTGCTTTTTTACTTATCATTTTCAAAAATCACTCCTTGCTGCTTTCTTGCTTTTTCCATTATCTCACTAACTATTATACTTATCTCAAGCATATTCTTAGCTGTTACAAAATCTTTTTCATTAATTATTCTTATAAATTCAACAAATTCATAATATAATCTATGTTCAGGATTTTCTATTTTAACCTCTTCACATTGCCCAGTGTTATAGTTTAATTCATATGAAACAAGCTGACCTACAGGCATATTTAGTCTAAAGTTTCCTTTGTCTCCCTGAATAGTTGATACTACAGGTGCTTTGCAGTCTTTTGCTCCAATACATACTGCTTTAAATTCATCATAATCCATAAGAAGTATTCCACTTGTATCGATTTTATTTTCAATATTAGCCATATATTGTACTTCTTTTGGTTTTCCAAATAATGAAACAATAAAATTAATGTTATATACATTTAAATCCATTAGCGCACCACCAGATTTCTTATAATCAAATGCTGGGAGAATGATTCCATTTTTAAATGAATCATATCTTGATGAATACTGACTATAATTTAAACTTACAATCTTTGGTTTACCTATTTCTAAAATACTACTTTTTAATTCTTTAAATGCAGGAAGATAATGAAGATTCACTGCTTCAAGAATAATAAGATTTCTTTCTGATGCAATCTTTATTAATTCCTTTAATTCAGAATAATTAGAAGTTATAGGTTTTTCTATTATTACATGCTTATCATTTTCTAAAGCCCTCTTTGCAAACTCATAATGAAGATGATTAGGAAGTGCAACATATACAGTATCAATATCACTTTTTAGCAAATCATCATAGTCAAAATGATATGCCTTCATATTATA
This sequence comes from Clostridium butyricum, assembly GCF_006742065.1. Lineage (NCBI taxonomy): Bacteria > Bacillati > Bacillota > Clostridia > Eubacteriales > Clostridiaceae > Clostridium > Clostridium butyricum. The sequence goes on from NZ_AP019717.1 coordinate 200,153, forward strand.
TTCTTTATATAGTTCTATAGTTTTTTCTTTACTACGTTCTGTACCCAAGATTTCAACAGATTCAATAGGAAGTTTATTTATAGTAGAAAGTAAATCTTTTACTATCATTCCTGTTCCTAAAATTCCAAGTTTCATTAAAAAGTCCCCCTTTATATTTAAATCTTATTGTATTTTTAATTATATTAGCTTCTGTATGTATTCGTTAACAATTTTCATTTGTTTATAGTGTTTATTTTATTATGTGAAATACTCTTTTAACTCGTATCAAGTCATAATGCATTTTCGCTAATAAATTATATTCTATTAATTTTTATATTTATATTACTTAGATTATATCACAAATTCTTGTATTCTAATTAATCATATATTTAATATTTTTATTATACTTTTTAATATATAATCATTTACATTTATCATCATACAACAAGTACCATTATATTTACTATTATTATGACCATTATATTAAGTTAACTTTATTTTAATACAATAATTATGAGGCTATATTTACACTAAGTAAAACACTGAAAAACTTAGTGTTTTCCAGTGTTTTACTTAGTAATAATTCTATTTTTCAAAACGCTTTGCAACATTCTCCAAATCTTTTATAATAGGTAAATGCTGAGGACATACTCCTTCGCACTGACCACATTGAATACAATCGCTAGCCTTTCCAAATGTTTTAGTTAAGTTATTGTAATACTCACCTTGTGGAGTCCATCCTTTTTCTTTAACTTCCTGTAAGTCTGCATTATATAATGAGAAATATTTAGGTATAGCAATCTTCATTGGGCAACCATCAACACAATATGAACATCCAGTACAAGGAATAGTTATTGTTGAATTAATCACATTAACTGCTTTATCTATTAATTTATATTCTTCTTCATCTAATGGTTTAAAATCACTCATATACTGAGTATTATCCAATAATTGTTCCATATTAGACATACCACTTAAAACAACCATTACATTATCAAGGCTTGCTGCAAATCTAATTGCCCATGATGGAATAGACATATCTTTATCATATTCTTTAAACATACTAGAAACTTCATCGGGAACCTTTGCTAATGTTCCACCTTTTACAGGCTCCATTACAATAACTGGTTTTCCATGTTTCTTTGCAACTTCATAACATTTTCTTGATTGAACTCCAAAGCTATCCCAGTCTAAGTAATTAATCTGTAACTGAACAAGTTCAAATTCAGGATGTTCACTTAAAACCTTATCTAATAACTCAGGTCCATCATGAAATGAAAAACCAATAGCTTTGACTAAACCCTGTTTCTTCTTTTCTTGTAACCAGTTGAAACAATCCAAATCATTATATACTTCAATGCTATGTGTATTAATATCGTGCAATAAATAATAATCAAAATAATCAACGCCAGTTTTCTCTAACTGTTCATTAAAAATACGGTCGCGATCATCCTTTGTTTTAATAAATCCTGCATGAAGTTTAGTCGTTAATGTATAGCTATCACGGGGATGACGTTTTACTAATGCTTCTTTCGCTGCATTTTCACTTTTAAACCCACAATACATCCATGCTGTATCAAAGTAAGTAAAACCTCTTTCTAAAAATTTATCTACCATTTGTTTTGTTTGTTCAATGTCAATTTTAGATGCATCATTTGGATCTAAAGATGGTAAACGCATCAATCCAAAGCCTAATTTCTTCATTCTAAAGGACCCCTTTCAAATCTATTTATTGTACAAACTTAGCGGAAGCTCTAATCCATTCTCTTCTAATAAAACTTTATTAGTAAGAATATCTTTTGTGTTTCCATCTTTTATTATTTTTCCATCACACAATAGTATTGTTCTTGAACATGTATCCATAATCATGTCTAAATCATGTGATGCAATAATCTTTAATTTATTCATTTTATTTAAAATATTAATAAGATTTCTTCTATTCCTAGGATCAAGAGCAACTGATGGCTCATCCAAAAGTATTATTTCAGGCTCCATTGCAAGAATTACAGCAATAGATGCAAGCTTTTTTTCTCCCCCAGACATTCTATAAATCTGACGTGTTTTCAGTTTTTCTATGTTTACACTTTTCAATGAATTCTCTACACGCTTTTCTATTTCTTTTTCATCATATCCATAATTACGTGGCCCAAAAGCCACATCTTCATAAACTGTTGACATAAAAAGCTGGCTGTCAGAGTCCTGAAAAACATATCCTGTTTCTTTTCTTATGTCTGGAAAATTCTCTTTTACAAGCTTCTTTTTATTAATAAGAATTTCTCCTTCATAACGGTCTAAAAGACCAACCATAAGCTTAAGTAATGTAGACTTTCCAACACCATTTGCTCCAATTAATCCTACACATTCATTTTCTGAAATCTTAATATTAATATCATCCAATATTTTATTTCTTCCATAATAAAAATTCATATGTTCAATATTAATTCTGCACATTTTTAATACCTCATTTTATACAACAATACTTCCAATAATCTTAAATAAAGGAATAACTCTTAAAGTAATAAATATTAAGCACCAGACAGATGCATACGCAATGCTTAAAATGACTTTTCCCTTATGATTATTTATTATAAAATTTCCATTAAAACCTCTAAGCAACATGCTTTCATATACAATTTCTGCTCTGTCAATACTCCTTAAAAGAAGCTGTCCTGCGAAGCTCCCCCATGCTTTTATATTTATTCCCTTCTGGTATGGAGCACGAAGCTTATATGCCTGCATCATACGCTCTGTTTCTTTTAATAAAACAATAATGTATCTATATATAAGCATGACCACAGTTACTATTCCTTTTGGAATATGAAGAATCCTCAATCCATAACATATTTTTTCAATTGATGTTGTAACTATTAAGAAATATGCTGCACATACTGTAAAGATACCTTTAATCATAAGTGTTACCATAGATACAATTCCATAGGTAATATCTATGCCTGATATAGAAAATATAATCTTCCTGTCAAAAAACGGATTACTTATTCCAACAATACAAACAAGTATAAGCACCACCTTCATGTTTTTAAAGCTATTACTTAATGGAATATCTGAAATTACACTTACTCCATAAAGATAAATCCCCATACTAATCACACCATAAAAATCATATTTATCAAAAGATACTACAACAACTATATATATAAATGTAACAATAATTTTTGATAATGGGTGAAGGTTATTTATAGTGCTGTCTTTTGCTGCCACATCATCCATATGATGAATTCCATGAATTACTTCATTTATTTTACTCATGTTTTACTCGTTTTTTGAACCCCTTCACAGCATATCCACCCAAAGCGCAAACAATCACAACAATAACTCCGCCAATAAGTCCTGATAATGATGTTCCTGAAGCAGAATCACTATTCTTTAATGAATAATCTGGAAGCAGTGCAGTTGACTCCTGAATATTCTCTGCTTTTTCATAAATTGATCCAGCTGATGATATTTCTGTTGAACCTGTCATTTTGGCAATCGACCATTCAAGACCATCTGGATTTGAAGATGCAGTAAGTGAAAATAATCCACCTACAATAGCTGCACATACTGCAATTATTATAATCATATTTTTGTATGATACTCTCTCTTTAGCTTCTAAGTTTTCATTATTCATCCATAAAATCTGTGGTCTGGTTTCATATATAAATATTAAAACTGCACCTGTAACCAGCCCTTCTACAAGTCCTATTGCTAGATGAATAGGCTGCATTGCAGCAATAAAAGTTATAAATGGAAGTTCTGTAATATTAGAAGCTAATGTTTCAAGGCTTACAGAAAATGCTCCAAGCTGCAAAGTTAATATGCATCCTAAAACTGAAGCTGTCATTATTTTTTTCTTAGACATGCCATTTCTCATAATATAGCGCCATATTATAATTCCACCTATAAAACATCCATAAAAGGACATATTCCATATATTACATCCAAGTGCAAGTATTCCACCATCAGCAAACATAAGACATTGTATAAGTAGTATTCCAATCATTGTTAAGAATGCTGCATAAGGTCCAAGTACTGCTGAAAGCATCATTCCTCCACAGAGATGCCCAGAAGAGCCTGTCCCTGGAATTGTAAAATTAATCATCTGGGCTGCAAATACGAATGCTCCCATAACTCCCATAAGTGGAATCTTTTTTGTGTCAATATCAAGATTTACTTTTTTTATTGAATACACCATTGCAGCTCCTGAACAGGCATACATACTTCCTGCAACAATAGGTGTAACAAGTGCGTCAGCCATATGCATATCTCATTCCCCCTTTTAGATTTTTTATAAGACAATTAAAACTTCTCTATAATTTCTTTATATTAGTGCTCAATCATTTATCTGCTATATTTATATCCATACTTCCTGATCGAAATCCTTCAATATCTAATGTAATATATGAATAATTCAAAGTTTTTAAAAATTCCATAATACTTTTTCTACATTCCAAAAATTTTATCATGTCCTTATCATCAACTTCTATCCTCACAATATCTTTATGAACTCTCAGTCTTACATTATAAAATCCCAGCTTCCTTATAAAATCCTCGCCTTTTTCAACCTTTCTCATTTCCTCACTATTTAAAGATGTACCATAAGGAAATCTTGTTGCAAGGCATGGAGCAGAAGGTCTATCTGCAACTGAAATTTTGTATTCTTCTGCCATCTTTCTTACATCCTGCTTTGTAAAACCCATAAGCTGAAGAGGACTTATAACAGAAAGCTCCTTCAGAGCTTTAATTCCTGGCCTGTACACATGCATATCATCTTCATTGGTTCCATCAAAAACATTCTTGATATTAAGTTCTGCTGCTTTTTCCTTTATTTTTGTGAACAAGTGTTTTTTACAAAGATAACATCTGTTAACAGGATTATTTATTATGCCTGCATCTTTCAATTCATCAATTTTTAATATAATATGGGCTGCTCCAAATTCATTAGCAACTTTTCTTGCTATTTCAATATCCTTCATGGGATGAAGACTTGTATGCAAAGTTACTGCATACACCTTTGTACTTTTTTTCTTTGAACAGTCACAAGCTATCTTTAAAAGCAGGCTACTGTCAACTCCTCCTGAAAAAGCTATCATTATATCATTATCAGTATATTTATCTATAAAGTTTTTTAAATCTGTACACTTTTCTTTATAATCTTTCATAACTTAACGCCTTCATTTCACTTTGAATTAAGCTATATGCCTCAGTATAGCTCATACCTTTTTCTTTACATATGGTAGCTATACTTTCATATTCAGGATAATACTTAAGTTTGTCTCCTAATCTGCACACTTTAACTTTTGCTTTCCCAAAAGAAGTGTCAATTTCTTTTATTTCCCTCTTTAAAACTGTTCTTTCCATTACAGTTTTTCTGATTCCTATTGTTGTTGTTTCTGAAAAAATTATATGTTCAAGTTTTTCAACATATTCTTCTTCACAAATTACATTCATCATATACGCAGGTCTGTTCTTTTTCATAAACATAGGAATATAATTTACATCTCTTGCACCATTTTCAAAAAGTCTATCCATTACATATCCAAGATTTTCACCACTGCAGTCATCAATATTAGTTTCAAGTTTATAAATAACATCCTTTTCCTCTTCTGAATCTTCAATAATCATTGCTCGAAGGATACTTGGCCTGTCATAATTTCTCTTTCCTGCTCCAAGACCAATTTTCTTAATTTTAAACTTTGAAGGAAGTTTATCCTTTGTCTTAACTGCTGCAACTATTGCTGCACCTGTAGGTGTTATAAGTTCTCCATAAGTTTCTGTAATGTTAATGTTAAGATTGTTTGACTGAATTATATTTACTACAGCAGGTACTGGTACTGGAATAATTCCATGCTGACACCTTATAGTTCCTCTCCCTTCATACAATTCAGTAACAACAACATCTGAAATTTCTAGATCATCAAGGCATACAGCCACGGCTACTATATCAACTATTGAATCAACTGCACCAACTTCATGAAAATGTACACTATTTATATCACTTCCATGAGCTTCTGCTTCTGCTTTTGCAATTATCTTAAAGATCTTCACTGCAGTATTTTTTGCATTTTCTGTAATATCTAAACTATATATTATTTCTAATATTTCTGGTAATCCTTTATGTTCATGATGATGAGCATGTTCTATCTCATGATTCATATCTTTATGACAGTATTCTTCATTACACTCTTTACTTTCATTCACTTTAACATTATGTCCATGCAGATACTCCATGTCATGATCATGATTTTCATGATGCTCATCCAAAATTACATTAAAATCACATGCATCAATGCCACTTTTTTTCACTCTGCTTATTTCAATTTTAAATCCACTTATCTTAAGACTTTCTAAGGATCTTAAAAGTGCTTCTTTATCTGCACCAAGATCTATAAGTGCTGCAACTGTCATATCTCCACTTATTCCACTGTAACATTCTAAATATAGACTTTTACTCATTTTTCTCCCCCATTCTGTTTATTTGTGTTGCAATATAGCCTGCACCATATCCATTATCTATATTAACCACTGCAATACCATTTGCACACGAATTAATCATAGTAAGTAATGGTGCTAGTCCATTCATACTTGCTCCATATCCTACAGATGTAGGAACTGCAATAACCGGCTTATCCACAAGGCCTCCAATAACACTTGCCAGTGCACCTTCCATCCCTGCTACAGCTATCACACAGTTTGCACTTTGTATAATATCTAATTTTGATAGAAGTCTGTGAATACCAGCAACTCCAACGTCATATATTCTTTCTACATTGGACCCGAAATATTCTGCTGTTTGTGCTGCTTCTTCTGCCACACATATGTCTGCTGTGCCTGCAGTACAAACTGCTATTTTACCAATTCTTTTTTTATTTTTCTTTTCTATCTTCAAAATATGAGATATGTGGTCATATTCTACCTGAGGATACTTATCTTTTATAATTTTATACTGATGTTCATCTGCCCTTGTTCCAAATACTTCTCCATCTTCCTCATATAATTTTCCAAATATATTGATAAGATGTTCGTCAGCCTTTCCACTGCAGAAAATAACTTCTGAAAATCCAGACCTTACTTTTCTATGTGTGTCAAGCTTTGCATACCCCATTTCTTCAAATGGCTGTTTTCTTAAATATTTCTCTGCTTCTTCAACTGATATTTCATTATTTTTAAGCTTTGTAAGTACTTCTTTTAATTCCATATAAATATCACTTTCTTTTCTATTTTTTAATATTTTTGTAGCATTCACAAAAAATTTTGTACTTCTTAAATGCACATACATAGAATAATTTATTTCATTGTTATACGTTTTCTATTTTCCCATTAGATTCTCCTGCAAAATTATGGAAATTATTTCAAATATAATATTTTGAGATTAATTTACCACATAGAACCACCTAAAAACATTACCTATTTCCATTTTTTATCAAACCATACGTCTCATGTTACTCCTTTAAGTGCACTCCAAGTCAATACTTTTTTGTGAATTTATTGGAATTAGAGCATATAAATTTTATGCAATAAGAAAGAAGCAGCACAACTCAATGTGTCTGCTCCTTTCTATTCTTATCTGTATTAATATATAATCAATAACTATTACATTAGATTTAGCATAATGTAATTATCCTACTGGTCTACTCTAAACATAACTAGTTTATATTAAATTTAATATAATGATTTTTAATAAATACTGTTATTCAATAATACTCATACTATTAAATGTTAAGTTTATTAATCCATTCCGCAAGTATTTCTTTCGATATTCTTCCATTTAACAATTTTCCTGGAAACCATGTCACAGTATCAGAACACGAGCTCTTTAATTTTTCTACAGTCTGTCCAAGATTACTTCCCCCTGATGTAGCAAATGGTATGATTTTCTTTCCTGAAAAATCATAGGTTTCTAAAAATGTATTTATTATAGTTGGCGCTACATACCACCATATTGGAAATCCTACAAATACAGTATCATAATCATCCATATTTGATACTTTTCCAATAATCCCTGGGCGATAAGATGGATCATTCATTTCAATACTGCTACGTGATTGATTATCTCTCCAATTTAAGTCTGCATTTGTATATGGAATTTCTGGTTTAATTTCATAAATATCTGCATCTACTAATTGTACAAGGCTTTTCGCTACTTTTGCTGTCACACCACTACATGAAAAATATGCAACTAAAAATTTTTTACTCATAAATTATTTCCTCCATACTATAATTATTGTTTTTACCAATATATTACTTTCATTAAAATCATACAACTTAAAGCTAACTCCAAGTCAATACTTTTCTAATTAATTATAGTAAATCATTGAACTTAGTCGAAAAAAGTGTTAAGCTATCAATATTAAATTTACTAAAATGTATTTATATATTATAAAATTTAGATTTACAAAAAAGTATATTAAAGAGCTTATTTTTCCATAGGCTCTTTTTTAGTGATAAAGAGAGGTATAATTATGATAAAAATTGATAACTTGTCATACTCATTCCCTGAAAAGGACTTATATAAAAATATTTCATTCACATTAGAAACTGATGCTCATGCTGCTTTTATTGGAACTAATGGAAGTGGAAAAAGTACTCTTATAGATATGATTATGGATACTGAGAAATATTTGTATGATGGTACAATAGAAAAATCACCAAACTGCAGAATTGGATATGTACAACAATTCTCCCAAAATGATAAAATGAGAGAAATTACGGTTTTTGATTACATATGTGAAGAATATAATAAACTTCAAAGTGAGATAACATCTATCTGCACACAAATGGAAACATCTTCTGACATTGAAACTTTACTTGAAAAATATCAGGAAGCTTTAGATGCACTAGATGCAATAGGCGGAGATGAATTTGAAAACAATGTTAATAAGAAATTAAATCTTACAAACTTAATGAAACATAAAGATTTGATGATATCTGAACTTAGTGGTGGAGAATTTAAGCTTGTTCAAGTGATGAAGGGAATGCTTAATAATCCAGATTTAATAATTATGGATGAACCAGATGTATTTTTAGACTTTGAAAATCTTAATTCTCTTAAAAATTTAATTAATTCACACAAAGGAACAATGCTTGTGATTACTCACAATAGATATCTACTTAATAATTGTTTCGATAAAATCATCCATCTTGAAAATATGGAGGTTCAGGAGTTTGATGGAAACTATATTGATTATAACTTCTCATTACTACAAACTAAAATCGAACTTCAAGAACTGGCTGCCGCAGATACTGCTGAAATTGAAAGAAATGATAAATTAATAGATAGGTTAAGAGAGCTTGCAACTGAAAATGCTGAACAATTCAGAGGTAAAACTCTTAGAGCCAGAGTTAAAATTCAGGAAAGATTAGAACAACGTAGAATTAAATCACCATTTTTAGCTATTAAAGAACCAGATATCAATTTAAATACCGATAACGTATTAGATGAAGAAACTATTGCTTTAAAAATTAATAACTACAATGCCGTATTTGATAATGTACTTTTAGAAGATGTAACCTTCGAAATTAAGTCTACTGATAAAGCTGCAATTATCGGATTAAATGGTACTGGTAAAACTACTTTAATGCAAGACATATTTAGCTATATAAACAATAAAAAGTCTATTGAAGTAAATGACCAAGTTGAAATGGCTTATTTATCGCAGCTTCAACACAAAACCCTAAATGATTCTAACACTATACGTGAAGAATTCATTGAAGCTGGTTTTAAAAACTCTGATGAGATTATGGAACATATTTCAAAGTATGGTTTTGAGGATAGAGAAATTCTTAGTCAAGAAATAGGTTCTTTATCTGGAGGAGAACAGAATATGCTTCAGCTAGCAAAAATTTCTGTCAGCAATGCTAATATGTTACTTCTTGATGAACCAACAAGCCATTTAGATACATATTCACAAATAGCATTAGAAAAAGCTATTAAAAACTATAATGGTGCGATTCTTATGGTTTCTCATGATTTCTATTCAATAGTTAATTGCATGGACTACATTTTATATATTGAAGATAAAAAAATAAGAAGAATGAATATGAAAACTTTTAAGAAAATGGTTTATGCTAATTACTTCGATAAAGACTATTTAGAAATTGAACATAATAAAAAACAGCTTGAAATACAAATAGAACTAGCTCTTAGAGAAAATGATTTTGATACTGCAAAAGATTTATCTGCTGAATTAGAAAAGTTAGTTAAGTTACTCCGAATTTAATATTTTCTTCAACCAAAAAATCAACGATAAAGAATATCGTTGATTTTTTGTATTTAATAGAAAGCATGACTATCAAAGTCTGTCATAAATTATTTCCTATCTTTTTTCCTATTAATCAATAATACCATCATTAATATTTGAATTATTCCAAGTACAAAGAATGTTATATGAAGATTAAATTTATCAGCAAATAAACCACATAAAGGAAACATGCATATCATAGAAAATGAAAACATCATACTATCTATTGAAATGATAGTTGCCCTCTGCTCTGATGGTATTAATTCATTTAATGCTTCTGACTGTATTGGATAAAGCAATGCATTAACATAATTCATAACACAAAAAAATGTTATTGAAACACTAAGAATTTTTACACTGATAAAAACAATACTTATTCCCATAAGTGCTGATGCCACATATCTAGTTTTATCTTTAAAGAAATAAATTATCTTTTCACAACTTAGTGCACCAATGCACGATGATATTCCACCAAAAAACATTATAAAACTTATTTCAATTTTATTGCATCCAAGAATACTGAAATACTGCTGCCCATAAAAATATACAACTGTATGAAATGTGAATACTAATGGGAAATAGACAATAACCTTAATTATCTTTTTGTTAGTTTTCAATATCTCATAACAAATCCTAAAATGCATTTTTATTGACACTTTTTCTTTTCTCTTATTTTCATCTTTTATTGAAGGTTCTTTAAACATACAACATGGAATTAGTGATAATAATGATATTATTATTGCCATGCCATAACAGTATACGTATGAATATTGCGCTAATACTCCTCCTATAAAAGTGGCAAGTCCTTGTGATATTTCGATTATCAAGTTCAATCTGCTGCTTACTTTTAAATATTCATTTTCACAGTCCTCTTGTTTTAAAGTATCATATACAAGAGCTTCTTCAGATCCTGAATTTAAATTATATCCTAATGCAGATATCATAAATCCAATAGAAAAACCAAATAGATTTACTGCAAATAAATTTATAACTGAAGATACAACACTGCATATCCTTCCAGCTATCATTACCTTCTTTCTTCCGAATAAATCTGCTGCAGCTCCTGATGGAACTTCAAATAGAAAACTTGTTAAATGAAAAACTCCCTCAACAATTCCAATCTGCCATAAAGGAAGCCCTTTATAAACCATGTAAAGAACCCATATGGCACTTGAAATATCAAAATTTTTCATAAATGAATATATATAATCTATATTTATATTTTTCTTTATAGTTTTTTCTTTTATTAATTTACTTTTATATTTATATACTTTTATCATTTTTAATGGCTCCCATTCTTTTAAATCATATAAATCAGAAATTTTTATACGCAAAAAGAACATATGAAATATCTCATGGATAATTTGCATACGTTCTTTATAGGAGCTACTGCTTATATTTTTATGAACAATGAAATATAATGCCTTCCCTAAAAAAGGGCGCAGTAGTCCTGTAAGAGTTCAAAACAGCATGTTTTTGAACAAGCACTACTACTACAAACAGGTTTATAACCTAAGCCATTCATTTCATTATCCTCCTTTACCAAAATATTCTTTTTAAATTATATCATTTTTATCTTTTGTTTTTCAACTTTATTTTTCAAATTCAATACTAACTATTAAGTATAGATACATTATTGTTAATTATTTGCTAATACTCATTTCAGTATCTTTTATCTCATTCTTCTAATTCTTAACGAATAAATATATAGCTTATTGCTTATCATAATAAATAATTAATTAAAACGAGGTACTTGCAAATGAAAAAAATTCCAAAAATCTATTTATCCTTGTTATTTACTTTCATATTTTTATTTACTTCTTTTATATATCCAATAAATGCAACATCTGATTTGCACATAATACAAGATTATGATAATTCAGATTCTTTACCAAACAGTTTTCGAAAAACAACTGATATTTCAAATGCTAATCTATTAAAATCATTAAATATTAAAGGTCTAGATAAATTAAATATTTCTGGTAGCGGACAATTTTCAGAATTTAATATTAAAAATTTAATTAAATCCATCGATAGTCAATTATCCATAATAGATGTTGATTTAAGAGAAGAATCCCATGGATTTGTAAATGGTACTGCAATAAGCTTCGCAAATTCAAACAATAGTGCTAATGCAGGACTTACTTTGACTGAAGTTATCCAAAAAGAGAATGATGATTTATCGTCTATAAATTTAAATAACAAATTAACTTTGTATAATACAAATAAATCAATTAAACCTAAAGTGATTAAAAATGAAAAAACCCTTGCTGAAGAAAATAATATAGGGTATCTTAGAATTCCAGTAACAGATGGAAATCTTCCTAATGATGATATGACTAATTATTTTATTAATTTTGTAAATAATCAACCTGAAAACACTTGGCTTCATTTTCACTGCAAAGCAGGTGTAGGCAGAACTACTACTTTTATGATTATGTATGATATTATGAAAAATTATAATGAAGTAAGTCTACATGATATTATTGCACGTCAGTTATTATTGGGAAATATTAAATCTAAAACTTCACTTGATTTTTTTGTTGGGAAGAGATATGAATTTCTAAATAAGTTCTATAGCAAATTCAAAAATAATGAATATAATACTTCTTCATTAAATACTGTTGATAAGTGCATGCCTTGCTATAATAATTTCAATGATGCTCTTTTTAACTCAGCCTATATTGATGGCGCTTCTAACATAAGTTATGACACTAATGTAATTGAAGATGATTCTTACATAAAAAATACTGTGATTCCTAAATTTCTTTATGTAATTAGCGAAAATGATATGACGAAAGCTGAACAAACTATGATTGCAACCCTTCAAGGTCTTATAGCCTCAAAATCTGAAAATCAAATTTATATTTTAAGTCCCAGTGAACATGATTATGAAATATGGCTTAAAGACTTAAAAAAGAATTATAATGTCAAATATAAGAAAGTGAAAGATCCATGGTCATTATTAGATAAATTCAAAAAATATATACATGGATATACTCTATATAGCACTGTAAAAGGACCATCAATAAACAATGCTTGCACACTAGCCTCTTTAAATGATTCTATAGCTATTGATGAATCTATAGAAAAAGTTTTAAACAGTTATGGAATAACTAATTTATTAGAAGATTGCAGAGAAACAGATAAATATTGGGCATATAATACACTTTGGAATTCTGGTTTAAATCACTCAACAGTAATAGAATTGCCTAGTGATAAATTTATCTCATTACGTGATTATGCAATTCTTTCAAAATCCCTAATATTCTATGAAGATGATGTAAATGATACCTCTTTTAGAGAAGCTATTTTTAGTTCTATGGATAATGGTGGAAGAATTTTAGGCTGGGGTCCTGATGAACACACTAATGTATCGATTGCCTCAAAATGCGGAATAGATATGATTGCTGCTGATTGGTCTTATAACCTATCTGTATTAAGTTCATATAAATCAACACCACAAAGTCAGAATATTAAAAATGATATAAAAGAAGAAGATGGAGTTCATTATATTACTTTCATTATGTCCGATGGGGATAATATGCAATGGCTTTTAGGAAGTAATTTTAGTATGAAGAACTGGTTTGGTTCACCCAATAGGGGAAATTTTAATTTAGGATGGTCAATAACTCCATCATTATATTACCTAGCTCCCACTGTTTTTAATAAATACTACTCATCTGCAAGTTCTTCAAAATACAGTGATAATTTTGTAGTTTCTGCTTCAGGAAATGGATATATGTATCCAAGTAAGTTTCCTTATGAAAAATTAAGTAATTATACAAATAGATTAAATGATTATATGTCTAAAGTTGACCAAAATTATGTATTAATTTTAGATGATGAAGCTTTTTATAAAAAAGACTTATGGGATAAATACACTTGTAATTCTAATATAGATGCACTTTTATATCTTAATTATGATATAAATAATGCTTATAAAGGTAAAATAATATGGTCAAATGATAAACCAGTAATCTCTTGTCGAGATCTGCTTTGGGGCGGGTTAGAAGATGAAAATGAACTTATTTCTAATATTAATAATAGGATAAATTCAGGCTATACAAATATTAAAGATCCAAATTCATATACTTTTGTATACGTTCATGTTTGGAGCAATACTATGGATAATGTAAATGACGCTATAAATAAATTAAATAAAAACCCTAAAGTAAAAATAGTAACTCCAGATACTTTTATAAAATTAATAAGAAACAATGTACCTCATGTTGATATTTAAAAACTAAATATCAACATGAAAATGCCATTTTAGTCACTTAATTTTCCCATCTGACTTATTACCATTTCATAGTAGCGACCTTTATTATTCATTAAGCTTTTATGATCTCCACTCTCAAGTATTCTACCATTTCCAATAACCATAATGTTGTCTGCATCTCTAATAGTAGAAAGTCTATGAGCAATTAAAAAGCTCGTTCTGTTTTTCATTAATTTAACTAATGCATTTTGAATATCCTTCTCAGTTTTAGTATCAACACTACTCGTTGCCTCATCTAAAATAAGAATTGGACTATCACATAAAACAGCCCTTGCTATTGCTATAAGCTGACGCTGACCTTGACTTAAATTATCAATAGCCCCAGAAACCATTGTGTAATACCCCTTTGGAAGCTTACTTATAAAATCATGTGCATGAGATATTTTAGCAGCGTTAATTACATCCTCATCTGAAGCATTATTTTGCGAATATCTGATATTATCCATAATTGTTCCTGTAAATAAGCATGTATCTTGAAGCACTACTGAAAAGTATTTTCTAAGACTATCTCTTTTTAAATTCATTATATCCTCATTATCTATAAGAATACTTCCACTATCTTTATCATAAAATCTAGTAAGAAGATTCACTATAGTTGTTTTACCAGCACCTGTTTCTCCAACTAAAGCAACAACTTCTCCAGCTTTAACCTTAAAGCTTACATTTTTTAATATAGGAGCACATTTATCATAAGAAAAACATACATTTTTAAATTCTACATCACCCTTTGGAGATTTTAATTCTATTGCCCCATGGATGTCTTCCTTTTCCTCTACTGTATCTAAAATTTCAAATACTCTTTCAGCACCTGCAAGTGCAGATTGAATAGTATTAAACATTCCAGCTATGGAGTTTAGTGGCTGTGAAAACTGTTTTGAATAGCTTAAAAAACTGACAACAATACCTACTGCCAATCCATATTCTACAGATAAAACTCCTCCTACAATAGCAACGACTGCAAATATAAAATTATTTATAACATTCATCAAGGGCATCATATATCCAGACCATATTTGAGCCTTATTACTGCTTTCATAAAGTTTTTCATTAATTTCTTTAAAGTTTTCTAAAACATCTTTTTGTTTTCCAAAAGCTTTTACCATCTTTAATCCTAAAATATTCTCCTCAACTACTCCATTTAAAGAACCTAAACTTTGCTGTTGTGCTAAAAAATAATCTCTGCTTTTTGATGCAATTGTTTTAGTTAGTAAGACTACTAGAGGAATACATAAAAGAACAACTAACGTAAGAGGAATATTTAAATTTATCATTACCAGAAATGATCCAATTAAAGTTAAAATACTCGAAATAAGCTGAGTTGTTGTTTGAGCTATTGTTGAACTTATATTATCTACATCATTAGTAATTCTGCTCATGGTATCACCATGAGACCTCATATCATAAAATTCTAAAGGAAGGTGCTGCATCTTTTTAAAAAACTCAGTTCTTAAAACGTGTACTAGTTTTTGAGATACCTTCAGCATAATTACTCCATTAACACTTGAAATAATAAAATTTGATAAATGAAGGACTGATATTATTATTAAAAGTATTAGCAGCATTCGTATATTTACAGTTCTAGTATCAACATTAAAATAATTGAAGGTTCTCCCAACAAAGTAAGGAATACTAATAACTATAAGAGAGGAAATAACAGTTAAAAACATAGCTAAAGCTATTGTTTTTCCCCATCTCATATATATATTTACAATTCTAATTAATGTACCTTTAATATTTTTAGGTTTTTCTTTAGGCCCAAATCGCCCTGGACCTCCACCTCTTCCTGCTCTTCCCATTGAAGGCATTTTTACTTCTGGTTTATTATATATTTGTCCCAATTATTATGCCTCCTTGCTGCTTTCTATTTGAGTTTTATATATATCCCTGTAAATAGGACAGTTTTTCATAAGCTCACTATGAGTTCCAAATCCAACATTTTCTCCATTATCCATAACCAAAATCTTATCTGAAAACATTGCTGTACCACAACGTTGTGTAATTGTGATAATTGTTTTATCCCCCATAGAATTGATTCCATCTCTAACCTTAGCTTCAGTAACCGCATCTAACGCACTTGTTGCATCATCTAGAATAAGTATTTTACATTTTTTTAGAATTCCACGTGCAATAGAGATTCTTTGCTTTTGTCCTCCTGACAAGTTAACTCCGCCTCCACCTAAAAGTGAATTAAAACCTTCTGGCATACTATCTATAAATGATGCTCCAGCCTTTATAGATGCCATCTTTATTTCTTCATCTGATGCATTTGTCTTTCCCCATTTTATATTTTCATCAATAGATCCAGAAAATAGCATTGGCTTTTGAGGCGCAATAGAAATATCCTTTCTAAGGCAATCTATACCTATATCCTTAATATTTTTTCCATTAATTAAAATACAGCCTTCATTAACATCATAAAATCTTAATAACAACCAAGCTATTGTGGATTTTCCACTACCTGTAGGCCCTATAATTGCAAGTTTTTCTCCAGGCTTTAATGAAAAACTTAAATTATTAATTGCAGGCAGACCACTTCCATTTGGATATGCAAAAGTAACGTTCCTAAACTCCACTTCTCCAGTTAATTCTGAAGTATCTACATCATTATGAAAATCATCTTCACAATTAAATATATCTTCAATACGAGCAGTAGATGCTTTTGTTCTAACAAATGTATTAAATATGTTTGTTATCATTATTAAGGATGTTAAAATCTGAGCCATATATATTGTAAAAGCTGTAATATCTCCTGGATTTGCAATATTTAATGAGAAAAGCTTACTTCCAACAAAAATTATTATTACAGTCCCAATACCAACGGTCAATGTCATAAGTGGTGATGTTAAAGTTATAACTATCTGAGATGAAATTCCCTTTTCCATTAAATTATCATTAGCCTCTTTAAACTTTTCTTTTTCCTTATTGTAGGTTCCAAAAGCCTTAACTAACCTAACACCAATAAGATACTCCTGAACAACTGAATTTACCTTGTCCATGGCTTTCTGTAAATTATAAAAGCGTGGATAACTAAGCTTCATGCTTGCTATTATGAGAATACCAACTATAGCTACCACTCCATAAATTATTATGGATAACTTAAAGTTAAGAAGTGTTGCAAGAACAATACTTCCTATGCATGTTATTGGAGCCTTTAGAAAAATACGCATAATTCCGTTTATAAATTGAACAATCTGAGAAGTATCATTAGTCATACGTGTAATAAGAGAACCACTTTCAATCTTATCAGCACCTTTTTCTGAAAAATATAAAATTTTCTTAAATAAATCATATCTTAAATCTGCACCAACTCTTTGAGAAACTTTAGATGCCAGTATGTTACGAGTTACAGCAAAACAAGCTCCAAAAGCTGTAACCATAAGCATTAAACCTCCCCAGTAATATACATTTGAAATTTGTGCTTTATCTATTCCTGAATTAATTATATTAGACATAAGTGTTGGTCCAAGCAAATCACATACTGCCTCTAATGCTACACAAACAATAGCAGTCAAAAAAGGGAATTTGTATTTTCTAAAATATTTACCATATAAATTCACCTTACCATCTCCTT
The DNA here is from genome assembly GCF_006742065.1 of Clostridium butyricum. Lineage (NCBI taxonomy): Bacteria > Bacillati > Bacillota > Clostridia > Eubacteriales > Clostridiaceae > Clostridium > Clostridium butyricum. Next base: position 218,223 of record NZ_AP019717.1, read on the forward strand.
TTTCTTTATTATATATATTAATTTATAATTTTTATACATAGTATTATTATAAATTTATTTCAATATTAAATCTCCATAAACGTAAGAAAAGAGCAGAGTGTTTTTCACTATGCTCTTTCCATATTATATCTATTTATTCAAATTTATTTTTAATGTGTTTTTAATTAGCCTTTACCTACTTGTAGATTTTCTGATTTTACAGAAATCTTACTATATTATTTTAAATTCACATTAATTTCACTAACTTCGTTCCCTGAAAAAAATCTTGCTCCAATTGAGCCTCCATCATTAGAAAAAGTATTGTATTGGCTTGATGATGAAATTAATGCAACACCATTTGTATTTATTGTTCCATCATCATTCCTCCATAATTCATCAAAATCAGTTCCTACTGATGGTACTTTTGCATTTACAAAATCAGAAGCTGATGTTCCTGAAAATATAACTTCTCCCCTTGAAGCTGATGATCCAGTATCTATAGCTTGTGTTTCTGTAACCTTATACCATTTGTCACTGTTTGTGTAAATGATATGATTTCCACTTAAATTCACAAGTTTATCAGATGTCTTACTATTTGTTGTGTATGAAATACAGTTAGTTACTACTGCATCTTTACAGCGATAAAGACTAAAATTATTTTTCTTTCCTCCTTTATTATTATCAAAAGCTGTACAATTTGTTACTTCAAGTGCTGCTGGATTATTATTGTCAGTAAATCCATGATGTAAATTTTCTATTGCTAAACAATTGGTAACAACATGAGGCGTTGGAACTCCTGATCCTCCCAGTTTAAATCCATTGCCATCACAATTTGAATTAGTAGTTCCATCTTCTGTCTTTCCATTTCTTATTGCAATACAATTACGTATTGTAATAACTCCTATTGAGCCTGTTTCTGTTTTAGCGAATAAATCCCAACCATCATCACTATTGTTATATGAAATACATCCATCAAATATATTTCCATCACCACAAGTCAATTTTGCTGCAAATCCATCTGCATTTTCATAAGTTGCAGGATCACAGTTATTTTTTGAAGTACAATTTATTACAGAATTATAACTTGGCCAATCTTTATAATCTGTAACTGATGAACTTTTTCTGCTTATCTGCAAACCAGTATCTCTATTTCCATCAAATATACATCTTTCTATAATATTATGACTTCCTGATAACATCATACCATTATCAGCTGCTCCTTTTATAGTTATATTGCCTACATACCAGTAGTTTCCATTTAATTGGATACCTCTAGCATTCTTTGATGTATCCTTCGAATTATATTCTTCATTTGAAAAATCAAATACTACCTTTGCATCCTTACAACCCTTTAAAACATTATAAGCATCTTTGCTTCCATTGTTTGATATAGTAATTTGAGAATCAAATTTATAAGTTCCTGATTCAAGTAATATTACAGATGCTTCTGAATTTTTCACTTTATCTAATGCACTGATTAAATCTAGAGGATTATTATAACTTCCATCATTATTAGAAGATCCATTTGATGATACATACACCGCATCTGTAAATTCATCATCATCTTTATCTGCTAAATTAGTATTTATACCTGTAGCTTCTAAATTTCCTATAGCTGAATCTTTGGACTTAGCTGATTCCACAGTTTCTACTTCTGATTCACTTTTATTTTCTATAGTCTCACTTGTTTCTGATTCATTATTTTCTAAATTTGTAGCTTCTTCTGATAGGATTCCTTTTTCACTTTCTGTAGTTGTTGATATCTCTTCATTTTCTTTAATATTGCTCTTATCTATATCTTCACTATCAGATGCTATTTCTTCTACTGATTCTGTGCTCATTATTTTAGATGATGATACAATTGACTTTCCTCCAACAGAGACTAAATCTGATTTATAATTTTTAATCTTATCCATTAATTCATTATTCATTGATGAGTCAGTATCATCTGCATCTGTAAATTTCCAAATAAAGTCTCCGCCATCTACTCTTCCAGCATAAGAAGTAACAACATTTTCAACATCTTCATTTGCATCTACTGAATAATCATACATTGCTGAACTTGTATCAAAATTATTATAAATGTTATTACCCTGCACACTCTTATAAGTTTCTGGTACCTTCTCATCTCTTGATGAAGCTAAATATGCATCAAATTGTGTTTTATCATCATTTGCATAAATTAAACTTGAAGCCCCTTCTACTTTATTATTATAAGCTTTAATCATTCCCCCATCTTCATTTGAAAATGTTCCTGTATTTCCATTTGCAACATCAGTTCCTTGTTCTGATATCAACATTGGGTATTTACAATTTCTAAAGTAATTATTTTCAATAAATGCTGAACTTCCTTTAGTAACACCAACACCATATTTTGAATTTCCATCAAAATAGTTGTTGTACACGTGAACAGAACCAACTCTAATACGAGGATGTCTTGAATCTGAATGATCAAACCAGTTATGATGATATGTCACATAAAAATTTTCTGAATCTTTCATTCCACAAAGTGAACATTTACCAGAATCATAAAAATGGTTATATGAAACTGTAACATATGTTGATTTACCCTTTACATCACAAGAACCATCTCCTTTTGCCTGATCCTTATCACTTCCTGCTGTACCATAGAAAATGTCATTATTATGCACCCATATATTTTCATTTCCTGTATCTAATGAAATTGCATCGTCTGGAAATAGCATTATTCCAATATTTCTAAGTTCAACATTATGAGCATCTCTTATTAGGAATCCCCATTTGTAAGCTGTGGCATCTTCACCTACACCCTCAAATGTTATATTATAACATCCCTTTAATTCTAAATATCCATTGCTATTAAGTCCATTAATATCAGATGAATTGATTTGACCTATCATACGAATAATTAGTGGCGTTTTATCATAACCCTTTTGACGTTTAGCCAAGATATCAGTAAGACCTGTACATGTAGTTTTAGCTCCCTTATTATTGGTTATTACATCAGCGTTTACTGTATTTATATTATCTGCTGTTACATATAATATTTGTGCATTTTTTGCTACTGCACCATCATCATCATATCCCCCGGAACTTGTCCCCATTGATGATTCTGAAGAAAAAGCAAATCCCTCTCTTACATTTTCTTTTACTTTAATAGATTTAGTTATTGCTTTTCCTAAATCATATTCATTTTTATCTATAATTGGAACTATTTTTATGGTGTAATTGCCTGATGTAAGACCTAATACATCTGCTCTATAATATGAAGAGTACTCTCTTATCAAATCACTGTCAATCTGCTTATATTCTAAATCTGATTGATCTGATTTTTTATAATAAACATCATATCCTGTTGCACCAGAAATACCTTTCCATTCAATACTTGCAGATTCAAGCCATCCTTTACTGTCCAATATGGATACAGCTTCTGTCTCCTTGCTAATTTCATTTATGCTGTTGGATATAGTACTTGTATCATATGTTTCTGCATTAGCCACAAACCCTGGTGTCATAATAATTGATGATGTTAATGTAGCAACCATTACTTTTTCTGAAATATTTTTTACCTTACTTTTTTTTCTCATTTTATTAACTCCCCTTTATATATATTTTTTTAAATTTGTATTTAACTTTTCACTAATAGATACATTGTCCATTAGAACTTAAAACATAACCATCTACTACTGTATCAACTATCATTTCACCTGATTGATTCAAATAATACCAGTTTCCATCATCATCTTTTAGCCAGCCTGTTTTCATTGATCCATCTTCATTTAAATAGTACCATTTACTATTACTATCTTTTAACCAACCAGTTTTCATGCTTCCATTATTACTTAGATAATACCATGTTCCATCATTATCTTTTAACCAGCCTGTCTGCATACTTCCATCTGGATTTAAATGATACCATAGCTCCCCATCTTTAAGCCATCCTTGCGCCTTTTCTCCATTAGAATTTATAAAAAACCATGTTTTATCTTCATTTTGGTTCCATCCATTTTTAGCTTTATTATTCTGTAATTCTTGATTTTTTTCAGTCTGCCCTGCACTTGTAGAACTATCTATATCTATTGCTTCTGATATATTTTCACTGCTAGAAGAGGATGATGTACTATGACTATGATGTGTTGTTGTACTCTGTGATCCACTGTTATTTCCTGTATTGCTACTTCCTGAATTACTTCCACTACTACTATTGTTGCTATCACCGTTATTTCCTGAGTTATTGTCATTTGAACCTGAACCTGAATCAGATACATTTACTAATGCCATATACTCTGGCCATATTATATTATTATTCTCATCTCTTTCTATAGATACTGGCATTTCTGTACCCTTAAACATTGATTTATCTAATTTCTTACCTTCTGCATTTTCTGAATCCTGTCCATTATAAAAATAATTTGTTTCTCCTTTTACGTAATCAGGAATGTAATCTTCTACGTCACTTGAAACTGTTCTGAATGATTTATCATTTTCAAATTCATAATCAAGGATAGCAGTTGTGTAATAATCTAAACTATAATTCTTATAATTATCGGAAGATATAGTATTTTTCACTACACACGCTGGATTACTATTACCTGTAACGCCTGCTGCATCGTTATTAAATGATAATGAATTTAATAATGTATGTTTAACAGGAAGACCTTCTCCTCCTAACTTAAATCCATTTCCATCTCCTTTTGTTACTGTACCATTACTTAATGTTCCATTACCATAAGCTATACAATTTTCTATTGTAACAGCGCCTATTTTGCCTATCTCAAGTTTGCTAAATAAATCCCATCCATCATCACAGTTATTATGAGATACGCATCCTTTAAATACATTTCCTTCACCTGTTGTAAGCTTAGCTGCAAATCCATCTGCATTATTCATGGCAGCATCTATATTATCATATGAATCACAATTTATTATTTCATTATATTTAGGCCATAATTCCTTTGGATCATCTGTTGAAACCGAACTTATCTGTAATCCAGTATCACCATTTTTATATGTCTTTATATTTTCCAAAATATTATAGTTTCCTGCTACTCTGAGACCAGCATTAGCATCTGCTGTATTTGTTACATCTATACCTTTTATATTCCAGTAATTTCCGTTTAAGAAAAATCCTTTTGATACTTTTCCAAAATCAAATATTGCTCTTCCATCATAAGATTCAAATGATTTCATATTATCTTTTGTTCCATTATTAGTACTTTCTATAGTTACTGGCGATATAAGATTATATGTGCCACCTTTAACCTTAATAGTTTGACCATTATTTACATATTTTACAGCACTATAAATATCTATAGGATTATCTATTGTACCATCACCACTTTCAGTTCCATTTGGTGATACATAAATATCTCCCTTTTCAACACCATATGATTTAACGTTAACAATAAATGTTTTATTTATTACAGTTGTATCAGTATTATTATCAGTCACATATGGAGTATACTCTATCTCAAATTTATTATCTCCACTTTTAAGAACTGTAGGTACTGACAATATTGATTCTGAATCCGCCTTACCACTATACACATTACTATCATTTAATTTAATATTTAAATTACCTTTAACTGTAGGCTGTACCTTAAAATCATAACTCGTACTTCCTGTTGCATCTCCTGATTTTATATTTAATGCTGGAACTATTACTTCAGCTGGTTTAGATTCACCAGCTGGATCTGTAGCCACATTAGATTTAGTTAAATTAATATTTGAAACTTGTATTGATGCAATACGTGCTGTGAAGAATCCAACATATATTTTTCCACTATCTGCAACTTCCAATAACTTAGGTTCATAATAAGTTACTTCTTCACCATCATCAACAGAACATATATATCCTGTATTGGTCTTTTTAAGAGTTAATTTATATGTGGCACTACCATCATTAGCTGGACGATCTGCAAATTTATGTTCTCCATTCATTGTTATTTTTCCATCTAAATCTTTTGTTACACCACTTCTGTATACAGACTCAATATTAGCTTTATATCCACCAACCAAAACCATATTGGATGGCGCGGTTGAAACATCATTAGCTACACCTAATTGATCCCTTGCCATAATTCCAAATCCACATTGCTTATCTGGCTTAGTTTTTTCAAAATAATTTACTTTAACATTTGCTGAAAGCTCAAAGTTTTCTGATGGATCTATTTCTGTATAATAGTATGATATACCATCATTTGATCCAGTTACCTTACCACCTGCATTTGTACCATCAGAGTTTCCAGATCTTAAATTAATAACTTTTTTTCCATTTTCATCAGTTGCAATATTTATTTCATTATTTTCTTTTGAAGTAGTTACTCCAAAGACTGTAGAATTCCAATTAACCTTTTCAGAAACATTATCTGAAGTTTCAGTGCTACTATTTCCAGTGTTGTCATCATCTGAAGTATCTGCATAATCATCTTTTATAAAATCACTATAATCTTCATTTTCATCATAATCTCGTTCATCCTCTGGATATGATGCTAACATCTTTACATCATCACTTGGGTCCCAGTTATTTAATATATTTTCCTTATTATATTTATCAATATTTTCAAGCTGTCTTCTATTTGAATTTTCTCCATTTGCAGAACCTTCACCATAATTATTATATTCATACATATCATTATCCAACGGATTAGTGATGACTCCTGCATTTGACATTGTAGACCATCCATCAGCTGCTATATGAGCTCCTAAATCGCAATTTTCATATACAACATTAGATATCACAGTATGTCCAAGATTTGTTTCACTTGATGGATGCCAAGGTCTTCCAAGATATACTGATCCTTTTTCATTTATATTGCTTGTTAATTTAGAATTTTGAATTAAAAATCCGTATACATTATCTTTTAATGTACTTGGTGCTGCAACATATCCCTTTGGTGATATTCCTTCTCTATTTACAGATTTTATTTCACAATTATCAAAAACGGCTTGAGCACCTCCAAAAATAAAATCTACATCTCCACAAATGAAACAATTATGATAATACTGTCTTTTCTTATTTGCATATAGGGTATCTTGATTCCCTATGAATCTACAATTTTCAAATACGCTTTTATCAGCTTCATTTTTCATTGCAACAGCCTGCTTATTAGCAATAGCAGCATTTACATCTTCATCAAAAGAATTTGCAATTGTAAGATTTGCTGCTTTAAAGTTTTCTGCTGACTCTTTTATTGTTACACTTGAAGAATTACTCGTTCCATAAGTAACTACTCCATCACCACCATCTTCACTTCTTTTTATAGTACCTGAGGCATCATCATAAGTTATAACTGTATGAGCTGCACTTTCACCAACAAGAGTAATATTAGGTACTGCTATAGTCAATTTTTCTTTATATATTCCATTTTTTATAAAGATTATTTTTTCATCTGAATTATCTTTATTTATAGATTGTATAGCTGATGAAATTGTATTATATGTAGGTATACCACCTACATTCTCACCTTCATTTCCAGAATATTGCTTGTCAACAATAATATCTGGGGAAATAGATAACCCTATATCACTGGTGATTGCTGCTCCAGTTGTAGTTTCATTTGTAACTTCTAAACCGTTATTGTCTTCTAAGTCTGACAAATTTTCATAACTTTCGTTTGATACTACAGATTTGTCTTGAGTAGTGTTTACTGAATCATCTTTAACTTCTGCACTTGCAAAAGTTGAAAACATAGATACAGCTGTTGTTGTACTAATTAACATTGATAAAACTTTTCTTTTCATTTTATACATCCTCCTATAGTTAACGTTAACAATTATGTTTTAATAATATTATAAAAAGAACTTAATTATAATTCTAATTAATTACTTTATCTATTTCCGCCTTAAGTTTAACGTTAACAATTTAAAATATAATTTTTCCCAAGCACTTTTATAATCGTTTTCATTTTTATAATACTATATATAATTTCACTTTTCAATATTTTACCATATAAATTTTTTGATATTTTTTCAGAAACCTTTTATTTAAGTTATCACAATAATTTTAAGTTTTTTCCTATAAAATATAATATAAAAGAAAACATAAATCACCTTCTGTATTTACGTTTTCTCATTACTTGACTTTTTTATTTTCTTCTACATTCTTTAAGTTATGAAATATATTTTATACTTATAGTCCTACTTATTTGCTTTTTCTTGATTTCAAAATATAAAATCCAATTGTACCAAATAAAATAATTAAAAATAAAGGCATAAACCCTACTGATAAATTTTGCCTTCCAGTATTCATTCCTATAAGTGCATGTAATTGAATATAGAAAAATATAACTGTTATTTCTGCATTAATTGCTTTCATAAATGTTTGAGCCATCAAAAACTGTTTTTCTCTATTTTCTTCATTTATTTCAACGCAATAATTATAAACCTCAGGATACTTCGATAATAATGCAATTCCAATATAGCATATAACATCTATAAATAATAAAATTAACATTGAACTTTTTGAACCGTAACTATCAACTTCTCCTTTAAAGTTATAATGCATTGCAACACTATCAGGTGAATTTTGCCATAAAAAAAATGTACAAACTATCATACCAATAATAGATAATGCACTAAGAACATCCATAATCATATTTACTTTCTTGTAGTCTATTTTAATAAGCCACTTATTCATATTTTCACTTCCCCATATATAGTTCTTAATAATTCTCTGTAAGTTACATATTATTATCATGCATACCTATCGTCAATATTACAATTTTCCATATATGATAATCGTTTACATTAAAAAGCTTTCAATTCCTTTAAAAACTCAAAAATATGCTTTCTAAATTTTTACTACAAAATTTTAGTCTCTTCTAAAAAGAGGTCCTTAAAAGTAAAACTTTGTTGATACAATCTCATACTTGTCATTCTGATACTAAATTAAAAGATTTTATATTTAGATAAGCAATCTATATATGGTTATACTAAACATTTGAATATTTGAAATTATGTGGCATATAATTAAGCAAATGAGCATTAGTCAGAAATGATGTAGCAAATTATAAAAATGTTCTTTAAAAATCAACAATACAAATTTTTACAAAATTTGTTATAATAAATCTATAATAATAAAATTAAGTAAATTGATTAATAGTGATTATATGAAATGTAGGCAAGTTATTGGAGGATATCAATGATTAATATTAATTTAAATGAATTCTTTAAAAAACAAAAAAAATTTAGCGGAAATGTATTATTATCAAAAAATAATGAAATTATATTTAATAAATCATATGGATATTCAAATAAGGAAAAAGGAATAAAAAATACACCTGAAACAAAATTCATGATTGGTTCTATGACCAAGTCAATAACTGCATTATGTATTATGCAGTTATCAGAAAAAGGTATGCTTTCAACACAACAGAATGTTGAAGATTATATTCCAGACTTATACAAGGGTCAAGGAATTACAATTCATCATCTTCTAACTCATACCTCTGGGATACCTAACTACATAATGCTAAAAAAACAAATAAAATGGGGAGAACGTCATACACCCCAAGAAATACTACAAATTGTAAAAGGTTATAAATTAAAATTCCCTGTTGGTGAAAAATGGTCGTACAGTAATACTAATTATCTTATTCTTGGCTTGATAATTGAAATGGTTTCTGGAATGAATTATCACCAATATGTTAAAAATCATATATTTATTCCTGCTAAAATGAATAACTCAGGTTTTATTGATGAAGAACCAGAAAATGTAGCCAATAATTATATTAATGGTGAAAAAGGGTTCTATATTGACCCATCAATGTGGTTTGCTTGTGGTGATATTGTATCAACTGTTGGTGATTTTTATTTGCTTGATAGATCAATTCATGATGGAAAACTATTAAAAACCCAAATAGTAAAGGAAATGCAAAAACCTCACTATGACGGCAAATATGTAAAATATGGATATGGATTGCTTGTAAAAAAACATTTTGACTGTAAAAGTATATGCCATGGTGGGTCAATTCCAAATGGTTACACTTCTCATTTTGAGAAATATATTGATGACGATATTACCATTGTTGTATTAAGCAATGATTTAGTAAAATACCAATTACTATCATTAGAAGGAGCGGGTGGCACATATATAAGTAGAGAAATTGCCTCATTAATTTATGGTAAAAAGTTAGGTGCTTTAAAGAAGATATTCTAAAACAAATTCTTAATTATAGATAATTACTACACATCTTTCTTAGATAATTAAATAATGGAACTCTTTAAAATGAGCTCCATTATTATAGTATATATTTTCAACACAGTTCATTAACGTAACCTAAGTTTTAAATAAAACTTTGAAATTAAATACTTATCCCTGCAACATAACCCATTTCAATTGCTTCTAAAGCTCTTCCTACCTTTGTTGCATCACCAATAACATGATACTTATATTTGTCTTTTATTAATGGTTCTAAAATATTTTCTGATTTTGAACCAATAGCAATAACAACTTGTTCTGCTCCTATCTCTTCTATTTTACCTTCACATTCAATAACTACAGAATTTGCTTTAATTTCAATAACCTTAGTATTTACCATAAGCTTAACTCGTGACTCATTCAAATGCTTCATTAAAAATTTCTTTGGAGCCATCTCCATACCACCCGCAATTTCTGATGTCATTTCTACTACAGTTACACCCCTAACATGCTCTCCATACTGTTCTACAACTTCTGCGCCAACAAGACCTCCACCTATTACTACTGCATTATTTTTCATTAATTCTTTACCAGATAATATATCATTGGCTTGAACAACATGTGGTAAATTTATACCTGGTATTTTAGGCATAATTGGATTAGCTCCAGTTGCTAAAATTATATGGTTTGGATTAACTTTTCTTATTAATTCTTCTGTCACTTCTATACCAGTATATACTTTAACTTTGTTAACATTTAATTGATGTTTTTGCCATACAGTAAATGTATTTAATGGTTCTTTTCCTGGTGGAACAGCTGCTAATAACCATTGTCCTCCTAGTTTTTCTGTTTTTTCATATAAACTTACATCATGTCCTCTCTTACTTGCAATAATAGCTGCTTGCATTCCTGCAACACCCCCACCAACAACCATAACCTTTTTCTTAATCTCAGCTTCTTTCACTGTATATTCTTCTTCTTTTCCAACACTTGGATTAACTAGGCATGTAACTGGCTTTTGTTTAGCTATCATTCCTTGACATCCTTGCCAACATCCTACACAAAATACTATATCGTTAATTTTTCCTTCCTTAGTTTTCTTTGGAAGATATGGATCTGCTATTGATGCTCTTCCCATTGAAACAAAATCTGCTTTTCCTTCCTTTAATATATTTTCAGCAATAAATGGTGTATTTATTTTATTTACAGCAATAACAGGAATACTATCTACTACCGTTTTTATTTCAGCTGCATATTTTACAAATGGTGTAGTTGGTGCTGTTGTAGGTGCAGATGCCCAGTATCCACTTTTATAAACTGATGCTGATACATGTACTGCTGCTATCCCTTCCTTTTCTAATATAGGCACTATCATCTTTGTATCATTTATATTAAGTCCACCTTCTACCATTTCATCTGCAGTAATTCTATAAATAATAGGGAAATCGTGTCCGTTTAACTCCTTTATCCTTTTAATAATATCTAGTGGGAATTTCAATCTATTCATAAATGTTCCACCAAATTCATCAGTTCTTTTATTTGAATATGGAGATACAAACTGGTTAACTAAATATCCATGGGCTCCATGCAACTCTACTGCATCATATCCAGCTTCTTTAGCTCTTCTTGCTGCTTGTGCGAATTTTTCTACCAACTCCCTAACTTCTTCAGTAGTTAATTCATGAGGTAGTTCTAAATTTGTTGGATCTTGGATTGCACTTGGTGCTACTATTTGCACACCTCCATTAACACTGCTAGATCCCTCTCTTCCTGCATGATATAATTGAACAGCTATTTTAGCTCCATGAGCCTTAACTCTATTTGTTAATTCTATATGCTTTTTTGATAATTCATCAGACCACAGGCCTGGTAAGCACATAAAACCTGCACCTCTTCTTTCTACTGCTGTATCTTCAATTATAATAAGACCAAAATCACCTTTAGCTTTTTCTTCATAATATCTAATAAATCTTTCATTTATAGAACCATCTTCGTTAGCATATTCTGTTAACATTGGAGGTACAATCATTCTATTTTTAATTTCTAAATTTCCTATCTTTCCACTTTCAAATATCTTGTTAAACATATTTTATACTCCTTTAATTCAACTTATCCGCGGTATAAATATAATATACTTTTAAAACATCTTAGCTACAAGTACGCACTTTTTCGTAACTTAAGGTATTGACTAATTAGCTTTTATTTAATATCATCATAAATAATTACTCTGTAACTTAAGGAGATGTTCGTTTGATTAAATATAATAATAAAAAATATGTCTGCTTACTTGATCTAGCAATGGACTCTATCCGTGGTAAATGGAAAGCTGTTATCTTATGCCATTTATATAATGAACCAAAAAGGTTCTTAGAACTACAGCGAATTACAAATGGAGTAAGCCATAAAGTCCTTACAGAAAAGTTGAAAGAACTTGAAGAAGATAAATTAATAGAAAAAATTGTGTACGACGAAAATCCCCCAAGAGTTGAATATAAATTAACTTCCATGGGAAATGAGCTTACATTATCTATTAAAGAAATTGAAAAATGGTCAAAGAAACATTTAGAACATCTAGTTGAAAAAATTTAAAATTATTAGTTTTATAAGAGAAATCAAATTCACATTAAAAATGCACACACCCTAGCTAAAATTACACTAAGGTGTGTGCAAAAATATTTTATCTTCATTCATAAAAAATGCCTTCTGTTAAAAACTTTATTATAATTTTAACAAGAAGCTTTATCTATTTTGTAGGCGTAGATTCTTTGACTCTTACTTTTATTTATATATTAGGAATTATACACAAGCCAAAAAATACCGTTGCCATTGAATACTTCACTGCATTATTAATATTATGAATCATTATACTACCTTGCCTTTAGAGCAATTTAGTATTACATTAATATCTGATTAATTATGCATCTAAATTAATATTTTTTATGCAGTAAAAAATCATTACACTTATCTATTAAAGTTGTATTGGTTTATAATTCAATGCTTTATCAATTATTTCTTCTGGAGTAAGTTCATCTTCACTCCAATATATTAAATCACTTATATCTGGATAAGGTACATTTCTTTTCACAACTTCTATCATTTCATCAATTTCTTCTTCTGAACCTTCACACTCTATTATTTTATTAACTAAATCTATTAGTTCTTCTCTTGTTAGTCTTTTTGACATATATTATCCCTCCTTATTTATTAAAATGAAACCCTTTATCTAATATTTCTTGATGCATTCTTGGTGACGAAATTATTAGGTTATCTAAATCATATACTCCCCCACCATTATATATTGGATTCTTATGATGAAGTACATAACTTGAAATACTTTTATATTGTTGTGATGCTGGCGCTTTAGGTGCTAGTCCTTGACCCATTCGCTTGATATTAGATTTGCTAAATTCGCTTGCATAACTTGAAGTTGAATATTCTTTCCAAAAAGCATTTCTAAAATCATCAAAGCTATTAAATTCTCTTCCTCTTAAATTATCTGCAACTTCTTTAGGTACTAATCCTATATTACCCTTTGAACCTCGCATAGATTTAACTGGATTAGATAAATTTTCTCCTCCAATAGCAACTCCAGATGTATTTCTAGGATTACTTACCCCTTCACAATCCTTAACCATATCATCAATACTACCACTTACACCAGCCTTAGCACTACCAGCAACTTTAGTACCATTCTTTATATTCTTTAATGCATCAAATTCTCCTTTTACATCTGATACATACTTTCCTGCATTTCCTCCATTACTTCCAAGTGTTATTCCTTTTGAATTCTTACTAACATTGTTTATTGCCTGCTTTAATATCTTTGAATTTTGTGCAGCCTCGCTTATGTTTGCATTTATATAAGATTTATTCATTCTTAAGTAATTAGCACCTGAACTTACAAGCTGCTTTACTCCATAAACACCCATTGCCAGTGATGCTAAGTCTAATGTTGTTTCTGATGCATTACTAGAATCCTCAAAGGCAGTTTTACATGGTGCTTTTTCTCTCAGCTCATTATAAGAAGCCTCATCTCTTGCATCCTCTTCCTGTGCACTTTGTCTATATGATTTTCCACCTTCACCATTTGGTCTATCATAATCTAATAAATGTTCCCCTATCCAGTTCATAGACTGTTTAAACCCAGTACTGAACTTACTTATTCCACCAAGAATTCCATATCCATAACTTTTTAGCTGATCTATAAATGATGTTATTATACTTATATTCTAATTATTTCAGATATGTTGTTAAAGCCCAAATAAGGATTTTGAAAGAATCAAAATCCTTATTTACTTAAACTAAATATTTAATATTTTCACTTCATATAAATTATTCATATTTACTTTTTTAGGTATATACATATAGTAATTCTGATCATTTTTCAAATCAAATCTTATTAATTTTACTGGTTCTTCCTTCCAAAAGCTCTTTAAGTTATCTATATAATCTTCTAAATCTTCTTTATAATCTAATTGTAAAATACATTCATAATTTATTAATTCATTTACAATTATAAAACCTAATAAATTCTTATCTGCATTTTCCTGTTCATATTCTGAGAATTCAAACCAAATATCCTGCAGTTCATATTTCTTCCAAAATTCCTTATCTTCAAGCATATTATAATCTTCTATTATAGAGTTTACCTTTTCCCTGAATTTATTTGGAATGATTTTTTCTAGTTCATGATTACTTTCAATATACTGCTTTTGTTCTTCTTCTTCTTTTTCTTGCTTAATATTCAGCTTTGTAATATTAAATTTTATTTCATTTTTATAATGAGCAAACTCATAAGGATAATGATTATTTTCTTTAAGCTTACCGTCATCCAATCCAAATATTTTTACTATTGCTGCTGTTTCAAAACTCCAGAATCCAAGATATCCTGGTTCTTTATGTGCATTTTTCCACTCATAATCATAATGACCCTTGAACCATTCACTATTCATATATTTTGTTAATCTGTCTGAAGCTTTTTTCTTATCTTCAAATGACAGGTTTATTATTTCAACTACTTTTTTATAAGGATTCTCTTTTTCAAAACATAATTCTATCTCATCTTCACAATCTAAGTATGAATTCAATAAGAATTGTAATACAAAGTCCTTTGTTGACTGCCTTTTTATACATTTTTCAACTTTTCTCATATCTTCTTTAGGAACTTCTAATAAAATACCCATACCTACAAGCCATAATAAATTCAAATATCCAATTGTATTTTTTCTTAAGTTTCCCAAAGCATCTACTGCATTATTCCATACTTCTTGAAAGTCTTTAAGTTCATCTCCTCTTGAATACATTGATCGCATTTTATCTATAAATTTTATTGTATTAGTTGCATACATGTTATCAATAATCTCAAAATTACTTATAGTATATCTATTCACTCCATTCAGTATATCATTTTTAATTTCTGAAATATCTTTATTATTTTCATTAATTAATTCATTAATACTTATTTTTAATTCATCTTCTAGTTCTCTTTCATCACAAAGATTATCTCTCATATTTTTTTCTTCCTTTCATTATATATCAAGGCCATTCACCTAGTATTTTTCCTTCCGAATCAAGTCTATATGTTGTTACTTTTCCTGTGCTATCTACTTTAGATAATACCCTTTCAACTTGATTTTTCTCTAATGCTCTTGTAATTTTTGTAGCTAACGTCTTATCATTGTCTACCGCTTTTAATATTCTGCTCTTTTTTGTATTACCTCCTGTCAGCCAATCATTAGACATCTGTATGCCATCTTTAGTGTTTCCTAACTTTGAACTTCCAAATTTTGCTTCATCTATTACATACTTTATATTTGAATCAGAATTCATATTTTCATATAATCCATCTATTCCTTTTACAATCTTATCATCTGGATTTTGTGGTGCTTCTCTTCCAACTGATTTTAAATCATATCCTGCATCTTTTAAACTTTTATTATTTATTAGGTTATCATCTGCTTTATGCTCACCATAATTACCCTTTTGTTTGTTGCTTGCATTATCTAAGTCTAAATCATCAAATCCAATTCTTTCACCAGAACCACCACTCATATTATAAATTCCAGCTCCAGCTTCCAGTGCCCCTGCTATACTTAACGCTGCAGAGCCAACACCTTCTAAGGCAATTCCTGATATTTTTGTCATATCTATTACTGCTTCAGATGCTCCAACTAATTTTATCCCACCAATTAGTGCTTCCCCTGCTTTAAATGCATTTTTGGGTGCTGAAAATATAGAGCCTATACCATCTACAGCCATTGCAATGTTTATTATTGAATTATCTGCTTCATAGGCTGCTTTATACGGTGATTTATCTTTACAGGATTCATTTATTCTTTCTTTATTTTACCATGTGTCTTATAGTTTTTATATAAAAAAGCTATGCATCGTTTTTTACACTCCATGCATAGCTTTATGTCATTATTTAAACTCTCTATTTGCTTCAATTGAATTTAATCTTTGAATGCAATAATCCTTACAGTCAGATGGACAAGAATCACACATTCTTTCATTTGCAATTATATTATAATAATATCTAGCCTTATCATACTTCTTTTCTTTAAACATATAGTCTCCTGCCAATTTAGCATTGCAGAATACCCCTTCTTTAAGTGCTTCATCAAGGTACTTAATACCTGACTCTGGATTCCTAACAGATTCATTATCTGATAAATATATCTCAGCCATCTGATCGTACATAATTGCCATTGTATATGAGTCCATCTTCTCTTTGTCAGCCTTGTATATATTATTACATTCTTCATACATTTCTACTGCTTTTTTATATTCAAGTTCCTTACTATAAATATCACCCATAAGCATATATGCTGAAATATTTTTTTCTTTTATTGGTTCATGTAACAATTCCTTTGCTTTTTCATTATCTTTATTTATTCCTCTTCCATTAAAATAGCAATCTGCAAGCCTTACTTTAGCTTCACTCATTCCTTCATTTGAACACAATTCAAATAACTTCACTGCCTTTTCAGAATTTTCCTTTATCTTAAGTCCTTCTTCATATAATTTGCCTGCTCTAAATACAGCCTTTTTATCACCTAATCTTAATTGCCCGACAAGTTTCACATCAAATTTATTTATATCATTTCCTATAATTTCATCTACTTCTTTCCACATATTCTTAACTCTCCATTATTCAATATTTAGCCAGTCTAATTTTTCTAATTTTTCTGGTGCATCAATTTTTAAAACCTGTTTAATTGATGTTAATTCTTTTTTTACTTCTTCAGTAAAATTGTTATTTGAATCTCTTCCAGCACCACTTTGAATAAGAAATTTTACCATAGAATCATTATCAAAATCTCTTTGCTCATACTTATATAAGGCTACTATAAGAGGACTCTTTCCCCATCCATTTTCTATATTAATATCTACACCCATATCTAACAACATTTTTGCTATATCTACTTCTGTTGTTTCTGCTATTAAATGTAGTATTGTTTTCCCTGATTCCATATATCCTGGATCTATCTTATTTTCTTTTAATATTTCCCTAACTTCATCGTAATACTTATAACATATGTCTGCCCATACTGTTGCTTCAATTTTCATAATTAACATCTCTCCTTAACTTCTTATTATTACCACATAAATCCACCATCTTCAAATTGTTTCATTTCTTTTATTAATTTAGATAAGTCCTTATTTTTATTTTCATATGCATGGGATATATTAGACGCATGATCCTCCCACTGATAATAATCAGGATTATTCATGTAATCATTAAATTGCCTTTGATTCCATCCTAATGATTCTGCTGCATCCCTGCATCTTGCATACTCATGTCCGTTTGTATGTCCAATATCAATCTCTCCTTCTTTTAGCTTCAATAACGTTTAACTTATGGATGCAATAATTTTTATAATCCTATAGACATAATTTCTATATCCTCATATCGTCAATTATATATTAAATATCGATATAGTTGATATTTCATTATCTTCTATATCGTTACTTAAAACCACTAAAAAAATTTCATAATCTTTCTTTGCAAACTTTGCATTATTAAAAATATAACCTTTTTTGCTCTTTATTATTTCAATTTTTATTCCATTATAAAAAACAATTTTTTCTTCATATACAATAGAAAATAGGTGTTCATTTATATCTATATTAATATAATCATTGTAAGTATCTAATACTTTTTTTATTTTTT
This sequence comes from Clostridium butyricum, assembly GCF_006742065.1. NCBI lineage: Bacteria > Bacillati > Bacillota > Clostridia > Eubacteriales > Clostridiaceae > Clostridium > Clostridium butyricum. The sequence goes on from NZ_AP019717.1 coordinate 236,495, forward strand.
CATTTACTGCTACTATATTATTAGATTTTTCTTTATACTTTAATTCAGTACTTTTATCAATTATCCTCATTATTCCATATTCCCATAACAATTCAATATACTCTTTTTGAGGTGTTATAAAAATACACTTTTTTTCATCTACAGCATATAATTTCATCTGAATAATATCTGCTAAATCTTCATTAATAGTTATTATATTGCTTGTATACTTTTCTAAATTAACATATATTATTTTTTCATTCTCAGGACAGAATAAGACTATTTGATTATTTCCAATAATATATGATGTATATATTGATATATCATCATATATTTTTATTTCTTTCAATAAATTAAGATTAGTATCAAATACTAATATTCCTTCATAATTATCATTAACTATTATTTTATCTTGCACTATATCCATAAAATAAATATCTTTTCCTTCTATTATCTTCTCCAAAACTGTCTTTCCTCCAATCTATACCCTACATTACTTTAATTTTAATTTTTTCCTTTTATCAGCTGTATTAGCTATTAATTCACCATTTAATGGATTTGCTTCTCCTAAATGAATTCCTTTTTTATCGAATACTTCTAAATGAGCTCTTTCACCTTTATGTAAAGTATCTCTATAATAATATCTATCACCTTTCTTATAAACAGATGCACCCTTTACTTTCATCTTTGTTTTAACATATTCATCATTACTTAAAACAGTTTCTCTATCTAGTGGGACTCTCTCTTCCTTAATATATCCACTTTTACCACTATCAGAACCCCCACTCATATTATAAATACCAGCTCCAGCTTCCAGTGCCCTTGCTATACTTAAAGCTGCAGAGCCAACACCTTCTAAGGCAATTTCTGATATTTTTGTCATATCTATTACGGCTCCAGATGCTCCAACTACTTTTATCCCACCAATTAGTGCTTCCCCTGCTTTAAATGCATTTTTTGGTGCTGAAAATATAGATCCTATCCCATCTACAGCCATTGCAAGGTTTATTATTGAATTATCTGCTTCATAGGCTGCTTTATACGGTGATTTATCTTTACAGAATTCATTTATTCTTTCTTTATCTTCTTTAAGATCTTCTATATCTGATAAATAATTATATTCTGCATCTTTATTAAATACAGAACTCACTGCTGCACATACATAGTCCTTAGCTATTTTAATATCATCTATTGTTTCGTTAAAAGTATTAAATGCTGCCCATCCAAATGTTTTTATGTGATTTAAAAATGTTCCTCTATGCTCTATTGCTGCGCTTGTATCTTCTGGTACAAATACACTTCCTGCTCCATTTGGATATGCCTTTCCTAAAATCCATGTATCATCACCAGCCTGAGCTTTTACATACTCTCCTTTGTATTCCTTTTTAGAATCATATACTTCTATATCACTTCTATTATCTAATTCTTCTCCCTCTAGCGAAATAAAAGAGTTATCACCTGATGTAATTGTACTTTCTCCCCCAAAACTGCTGAATTATATAAAAAGTCAGTGTTCATTAAGTTTGAAGCACTGACTTTTCATATCTTTATACATAGTCTTCAATTTTTACTAGTTCAATATATTATTGCAAGTCAATGTTAATTTTTATGCAGTTACTTAGTATAAAATTTTGAATCGAGTTATTATATAATTGAATTTATTACTTCGTTAACTGAACCTGTAAAAATATTAGGTTTTTCATGCCTTATTTTTTCTAATAATGATATAACCATTAACCTATTATTACTATCGACTCTATTTTTTAGTACATCAATAAATATTTTTCTTGAAAGCTCATCATTTAGAATACCATAATATATGGTTCTAACCCACATCTTTGCATTTTGTAGCATAGATTGCGTTGCCATTATTACTTGTTCAAAATATTCTTCACATTCGAATATCTCTATGGCGTGTACTAAGCCATACATTACTTCTATATTTTCGCATTTATCATCAAAACATCTACACATCTTAGAAATTAATTTTACATCTTGTAATTTAACTATTTTTTCAATAGCATTTTCAAACTCTTCTATTTCTTCTTCGTTTTTAATAATCTGCTATTATATAACCTTGTTAATTCATCCTTTCCATCCATCCCTATTATAATTTAATTATTTATTAAATAAATCTGGGAATGCTTGCTTATTTTCTTTTATTACTTCTTTTAATTGTACTCTAATTTCTGGAGTATATAATCCATCCTTCATATATATTCTACGTGCATCCCCTAAATCCTTTGCTAATGCATTCCTTGGTGATAAGTTCATATATTCTTGCATTTCAGGTAATGTTGTTCTTTTGCCATAAGTAAATGTATCTCTATGTCTTCCACCCTTTCCCGTAAATGGTTACTCCATCCACATGGTAATTCCATCTCCTTATATACTCTCCAGATGGCATATGATGTGGTGTTAAATTATCACCTTTCTTACGCAATGCATTTAATTCATCAAATGTTCCAACTATTCCTTCTCCTGGCAAAAGTGATTATAGTTTTATCTACTGCTTCATCACAGATGAAGTACCTCGTATAAAAAAACTACTTATGAAGTCAAAATATAAAACAGACGTAATTCTTTGACCTTCTCGATATGTTATTTCTACACAGGACTTTGTAACAGATTTGTTGCTACCAGATGTTCAAAATAAGTAGATTGATATTGAGGTTTTCAGAAAGACTTGAAGATTTTATAGAATTTAGGGTATAAGAAAAGCCAGTAGATTTTTTTACATATACTGACTTTTCACATTTCGTTAATAAATTAAAATTAATCACCTATAACAATTATCTTTTTGCTTTGCTTTAATGCATTTTGGCATAAACTATTCAATTCTCTTATTGCCAAAATTATATCTTCGCTTTCATCGTAATCATTTAATCTTTGTTTTTTAACTACATAATCACACATTGAAATAATATCACTTATTTCGTTCTTTTCTACTACCATATCTGAATATGGGTCAATTGTAAAAAAAGCTACAAATGGTATTTTTTCTTTTATAGAATACAAATACTCCATCATCTCATCATCTAACTCAACATTTTTATCATCCACATTTAACTGTTCTATTGAATTACCTATATAAAAATTCATCATTACCTCCTATTTTTTAGGAAATGCTGTTATAACATTTCCACTTTCATCAATAACAACTTTCAAAGTGTATATTGATTTTCCTTTACTATTTACCCCTATTGCATCTTTAAAAGTTTGTTCAAAAATATATCCGCTCCTATCACCTGTATTTGGTTTCACAATAAAATTATCACCTTTTAATGTACTATCAGTTCCAGCTTTTATATCAAAGTCAGCATTAAAGTGAGACTTATTACCTGACCTACGGACAGTTAATAGCCATATAATTGGAAAATCATATTTTAAGAAGAAATTTAATTTGAAAATATAAAAAAACCACCTGTTTTAGTGTAAAATTAATTTGCTAAAATACAATTTTTCACTGAAAGGTGGTTTTTATGATTAATGATCAAGAATATATTACTACAGAATTAAAAAAAGTGCTAGAAAAAATGCTGATTTTAAAATCAACTCGCTTAAATAATTTAGTTGCTGTAATAATAGGAATTATAGTTTGACGTTCGGTAATTTTATCTAATATATCTCAAGAACTAAAAGATTGCTATTCTAAAGGAAATGAGGAAAATAAAATCAAAATACTTCAGCGTTTTCTTAATAATAAAGACATAGATCCAGAAAATACTTATGAATTTTTTGTTTATAAATTACTGAAAACTTATAAGAGCAAATCAAATAGAATAAATATAATATTTGATCATACAACGATTGAAGATAGATTTGTAATATTACAATTTTCCTTGAAAATAGGAAAAAGAGCCGTACCACTTTGGTACAAAGTGTTTAAATATAAAGAACAGGGGAATAAGGATTTTAAGCATGTTAAGGAAGGACTCCTATTTTTACATAAAATATTACAAAATTATAATTATAATGTTGTACTTCTTGCAGATAGAGGATTTAAAAGTATAGATTTATTTAAATTTATTGATGAAACCTTAGGTTGGAACTATTGTATAAGATGTACAAAAGATATTGGAATTTTCATACCAGAACATCCTGAAATAGAAAAACTTGAAGATATACAAACATCCAAAAGAAGTGATGGAAAAAATTCTCGAAAATATTTTTATAATATAGAACTGACTGCTCAGAAATATATTTGTAATATGTCAGTATGTAAAGCAGCTGACGCAGACGAAGTCTGGTATATAGCAAATAATTTTGATGAAGCTATTGCTATACGAGAATATAAAAAAAGATTTGATATTGAAGAAATGTTTAAAGATTTTAAAGGTGGTGGATTTAATTTAGAAGATACTTGGAGTCAAGATATTCACTATATAAGGATGATTTATCTATGCATTTCAATAGCTTATTGCTGGATAATAACTTTAGGTACTTCATGTAGTAAAGATAAGAAGAATAAATTAATAGGTGCAGTTAAATTATTAAAAGGCAAAAAAGTTAGAATATATAGTCTTTTTAGAGCTGGATATAAATGGTTTAAAAGATGTTACTATTCTAATCGCAGTGAATACTATTTGAAAATTACATTCACACTATATGAAAGCTAATGGATAATTATTACATTGACAAGATACACTTGTAGTATCCACAACCCAACGCTTACATCTTTTTTTATATTTTATATAAAATGCAATATAAACTCTGCATTTAATCACATAAAATTACAGAGCATATAATTTTATGTGATTATTTAAATATATTGAAAACAACTGTCCGTAGGTCAGACTTCTATATATCCTTTTAGTTTTCTTTCGAATTTTTTAAGTTCTCTTCCTTGAATAACTGGTTCTATAAAATGGTCCCTATGTCAAGGACATTTTGAAAAAGGCTAGGCAGCTAAAAGCTGGTCCCGGTATTGAATAGGGGCCAGCTTTTTAAGTGCCCATTGGTACCTGTAATTGTTATAGTAATCCATATAATTATTAATTATTGATTCTAATTCATCAAATGTTGTACAATTTTTTAAGTCTATCTCATCTTTCATATTACCAAAAAATGATTCCTGCGGGGCGTTATCCCAACAGTTTCCTCGTCTAGACATAGATTGCCCAATTTTATATTTCTTAAGAAGTTTTTGAAATCTAGGACTCGTATAATGAACACCTTGATCCAAATGTATAAAAACATCTTTATCAAGTAAATTTTTATGATTTCTCATAAGCTTTTTAACAGTTTCAGTAGCTATATCTAGTGTAAGACTTTCTGAAACATTGTATGAAAGAATTTCATTTGTGGAAGCATCTTTAATTGTTGATAAATAGGCTCTATTAGATACACCATATGTTAAATAAGTTATATCAGTTAATAATACCTTACCGACCAAACCTTGTTTGAATGTTCTATTCAAAGTATTAGGTACAATCGTATGTTCATGAGTAGCTTTCATCATTCTACGATAGGGATTTGCCTTTCTGATTGGACACAAAATATTATATTTTCTCATAATTCTTTGTATACATTTTCGATTTATTACTAGATTAAATTCATGTTCTAAGACCATTTTTATAGAACGTGATCCTTTCTTGTAACCTCTATGATTAAATGCTTTTAGAATTATATGCTTTAATTCTAAATCTTTTTCTTCTTTAGAAGTACGCTTATCACTTGAATTTAAATAATTATAATATCCTGATCTAGATACTTCAGCTATTTTACATAAATGAGATATCATATTTTTATAACTATATTTTGAAATTATATTTTGTATTATTTTGAATACTGATATTGAGCTTAATTTACTATTTTTCACCTGCCTTTCTTGCAGCTCGATTTTTTTTAATAGTTCTGCCTCGGCTTTCCAATAAGCAATTTCAGCATCTTTTTTAGATATTATTTCTTCAACGGTCAGTTAACGTTTTAGTGGACGACCACTATTTAACTTTCGAGAATCTCTTAATCCAAGTTCTCCTGATTTGTTATAGCTATTACGCCACCTTTTACTGGCACACCAAATTCTATTATTTCCAATAACATCTATATCAAATCCTGCATCTTGAAAAATATGAATAGGTAGTTTACCTTTGCTACGCTCAGCGATAAAAAGTATTTTAAATTCATTTGTATATGTGATTGCTTTATCCGTAACATTTTTTACATATTTATTCTTTGACAATAACTCAATTTCTTCACTCGTAAATAATTTTTTACTCATTAGTTCACATCCTGACTACATTTATGCTTGGTTTTATTGTACAAAAAAAGAACCTATAAAAATAGTCTTTTTTTAGTGTCTATTTTAATTAGTTCGACAGCCCCTTTTTTAACTTCTTTCACTGCATTCTTAGAATTATGCCATCAATCTATTTTATTCATATTACAATAGTTTATAAAATAGCATTTTTATGCAGTTACTTTTTTCATTATTATGCATTCTATCATTATTAACTCAAATTAAACTTCTTACTATATTCTTGATTTATTTTTAGTAATTCTTCAGCTTGCACTATTTTTTTATCTGCTTTTTCTAATTGTATTTCATTAGACCATAAAAATGGATATATCAATATAGCCTCATTGAATTTAACATTTTTACATTCTTCTTTCCATGTACTCCACCTCATGATACTATAAAATTCATCTATATTTCCTTGTGCAATCCAAGCTATAAACTCTGAATAATGCATTTCTAATGACTCCCAATCTAACGTATCTGGAGCAAAATACCATACCTCTCCTATTCCTTCAGAGAATTTTCCAGCATTTAAAGCGAAAAGCCCTCCAACAACATCATCTGCAACTATTAACATTTTATCAACCTGCGTTGCAACTCCATTTTCTCCAATTGAATTATATGACAGTATACCTCTGTTAGTATTACTGTCGTGTCCAAGTATTCTAATCCAATTATCAATTACTATCCCAGATGTATTTAAGATTATTGAACCTAATGCTGATTTTGATGTCACTTGTAAAACATCAAGTGATTTTATCCCATCCTCTAATTCATCTGAATTCAATATTAATTGCCTATTAGAACTTATGAACATGTTATTTATTTCTTGCCATAAATTATTATATATGTTACTCATTTTTCCTCCTAGATTTTTAAATTTAGTCATCAGTTATTTTATACTTAATTTTGGTTCCATTCGGATATGGTCTTAATTTATGTCCGAAAGTTGACCCTGCCCCTCTATTATCAGAAGGATTAATAGGTCTAACACTTGCATCATTACCACCTTCTTTGAACATAGTAGGTGGATATTCGTCTAAATCCTTTCCTGGAACTTTATCTATGCCTTTCAATGATGCCTTAAGATTAGCTTTTGAACCTGCTCTATTAATTGTTAATACTTCTGGTTGCCCATTAGCTATTGCATCCTAAATATGCTTTGCAGACTCTTGGTATTTACTTCTTGAAATTTCAACCTCCACTATATTAGTGTCTCTTCACAAACCGTAACCAACTCATCAATACTTGCATTACCACCAGCTTTAGCATTGCCAGCAACTTAATAATTAGCACCTGAACTTACAAGCTGCTTTACTCCATAAACACCCATTGCGAATGATGCTAAGTCTAATGTAGTTTCTGATACATTACTAGAATCCTCATAGGCAGTTTTACATGGTGCTTCTCTTCCAACTGATTTTAAATCATATCCTGCATATTTTAAACTTTGATTATTTTTTCTTTATTTTACCATGTGTCTTATAGTTTTTATATAAAAAAGCTATGCATCGTTTTTACACTGCATGCATAGCTTTATGTCATTATTTAAACTCTCTATTTGCTTCAATTGAATTTAATCTTTGAATACAATAATCCTTACAGTCAGATGGACAAGAATCACACATTCTTTCATTTGCAATTATATTATAATAATATCTAGCCTTATCATACTTCTTTTCTTTAAACATATAGTCTCCTGCCAATTTAGCATTGCAGAATACCCCTTCTTTAAGTGCTTCATCAAGGTACTTAATACCTGACTCTGGATTCCTAGCAGATTCATTATCTGATAAATATATCTCAGCCATCTGATCGTACATAATTGCCATTGTATATGAGTCCATCTTCTCTTTATCAGCCTTATATATGTTGTTACATTCTTCATACATTTCTACTGCCTTTTTATATTCAAGTTCCTTACTATAAATATCACCCATAAGCATATATGCTGAAATATTTCTTTCTTTTATTGGTTCACATAACAATTCCTTTGCTTTTTCATTATCTTTATTTATTCCTCTTCCATTAAAATAGCAATCTGCAAGCCTTACTTTAGCTTCACTCATTCCTTCATTTGAACACAATTCAAATAACTTTACTGCCTTTTCAGAATTTTCCTTTATATTAAGTCCTTCTTCATATAATTTGCCTGCTCTAAATACAGCCTTCTTATCGCCTAATCTTAATTGCCCTACAAGTTTCTCATCAAATTTATTAATATCATTCCCTATAATTTCATCTACTTCTTTCCACATATTCTTAACTCTCCATTATTCAATATTTAGCCAGTCTAATTTTTCTAATTTTTCTGGTGCATCAATTTTTAAAACCTGTTTAATTGATGTTAATTCTTTTTTTACTTCTTCAGTAAAATTGTTATTTGAATCTCTTCCAGCACCACTTTGAATAAGAAATTTTACCATAGAATCATTATCAAAATCTCTTTGCTCATACTTATATAAGGCTACTATAAGAGGACTCTTTCCCCATCCATTTTCTATATTAATATCTACACCCATATCTAACAACATTTTTGCTATATCTACTTCTGTTGTTTCTGCTATTAAATGTAGTATTGTTTTCCCTGATTCCATATATCCTGGATCTATCTTATTTTCTTTTAATATTTCCCTAACTTTATCATATTTTTTAAAACATATCTTTGACCATACTGTTGCTTCAACTTTCATTCTTTTTTCTCCATTTCTGATAAATTATTATTCTCCTGAAATTCAGTCATTTCTTCTATTAAATCTGATAATTCCTTATTTTTATTTTCATATGCATGGGATATATTAGACGCATGATCCTCCCACTGATAAAAATTAGGATTATTCATGTAATCATTAAATTGCCTTTGATTCCATCCTAATGACTCTGCTGCATCCCTGCATCTTGCATACTCATGTCCGTTTGTATGTCCAATATCAATCTTGGATTTATGTCAATATAGTAGACAGAAAAAATCGAAATTTTATGCAACATTCCTTGCTAACGCTTCGCATTGATTTGGAGTCATATAATTTATAGCAGAATGTATTCTTTTTCTGTTATACCATCCTTCTATATATGCAAATATAGCCAATTGTGCTTCTTTAAAGTCTTTATATGTGGTTGTATATACTTCTTCCTTTTTTAAACTAGCATGAAACGATTCTATACAGGCATTATCATAAAGACATCCTTTCTTACTAAATGATTGAATTATATTTAACTTCTCACATAAATGTTTCATATCATTACTTGTATACTGCAATCCAAAATCAGTATGAAATATAATTGGTTTGTCAGGCTTTTTTGAAGAATATGCTCTTTCTAATGCAGTCATAACAAGTTCATTTATCATGTTAGTTCCGTAAGCGTAGCCAATAATTTTTTTACTGTATAAATCTAATACTGATGCTAAGTAAGTCCAACCATCCTTTAATGTATGTATATAAGTTATATCACCCACCCATTTTTCATTAATGGTTGTAGTTGTAAAATCCCTCTTTAAAACGTTTTCTAACCCTTCTACAACTTTCTTAGATGATTTATGCTTGTATTTTTTACAGTAACAGCATATAGATTCATTTCTCTCATAAAGCGTTGAACTCGCTTTTCACTAATTTTATATCCGTGTCCATTCATTAAAAAGTGGATTTTAGGTGAGCCATATCTGCCTTTATTCTCTTTATATATCTCCAGTATAGCTTGCTTTAGAATTTTATTTTCTTTGCTTCTGGAGCATTCTTGAGAAGTTAATTTTTTATAGTATGTACTTCTGGCTATGCCAAGAACGGAGCACATTGTATTAATATAATGTTCATGTGAATTAAATTTTATAAATTCAATAGATTTATCTAATGATTTGTTGCAAATATGGCCATAGCTTTTTTTAATATTTCATTCTCCTCTTTAATACGTGCCATTTCTTTTTTTAGCTTCATAAATTCATTTACTGTAATGATTTCTTCATCACTAACCCTTATTTCTTTACCTCTATTAATCCAGCCATTTATAGTTGAATTTGCAATTCCATACTCTTTACCTATTTCAGTAACAGTCATTCCTAATTTAAATAATTCAACTATCATATCTTTATATTCTTGATCATATCTTTTGCCATTACCCACATTTGACACATCCTTTCTTAACTAAATATTATTTTACTTAGTTCGACTTTATGTGTCCACTATTTTATACTAACACCATCTATCAAAGATAGATTTGTCCTATAGCAAAGCAATGGAGGATCTTATGCCTTGGTCGGATAAAATTCCTGAGACTATGAAAATTAAAGATAAGAAATAATTTAATCCAAGTAAAGCTAAGTTTCTTGCCTTACTTGGATATTTTAATACACTTTGAAAATAAATAAAATACGCTAAAACTTTTACGCTTACATCCATAGTGATTATCCTCCGTGTTGTTTTTTTGTTCGCAACTCAATCATAACACAGATAATCCACTATGGATTTTTTATTAGTTCAATTTCATTTTACAACAAGTCATTTAATTTCATTTTATCTATTGTAGTTGTTTAAATGCTATATAACAATTATCTTCGTCAATCTGAATATAATAGCACATTTTACTTTCCTCTTCTATAATACATACCTCTCCAATATCCCATAGTTGTTCTATTGATTCTCTACAATTAGTTACCATTACCTTTATCCACCAAATTCCCATTTCATCAAAAGGAATAATCCATACTGTATTATCTCTTAATATAGGTATTTCTTTAAAAAACCATTCAATCATTATATCTTTATCTTTATCAAGTTTTCTTATGGATAACTTAGGATAACTATAATGATTCATCTCTTCAACCTGTTCTCTATACTTTGTTATCTCATCTGAATCCGCTTCAATAATATCAACAGTCAGAAAAGATTTAAATAATTCAAGTTTTTTCTTTACTTTTGATAATGCAGTTTTCTTTTTTATTAATAGTTTTCTATCCTCCATAACAATCTCCTTTTCTAATATAATTAATTTATCTGTATCTAATATGATGGTCAGTATCTTTATTAATAGGTTTATATCTATTATCAGGATTCTTAAAATCATACATCAACGGATTAGCTCCTTTTGGTACTTCTCCTGCATGTGTATGTAATCCCTGTGCTAAATCATTTGTATGCTCCACAATAATCTTTTTGCCTTGTGGTGTATCATATTCATAATATCTTCCATGATGTGTTATATTGTCACTATATTCATAGTTTTTATAATTTCCACCCTTTTTTGTTATATCATCCCCAATAGTCCACTGTCTAGTCGGCTGTTGCGACCTTGGTATAGATGCACTATCTTTAGCTTTATTTAATGCTTGCCTTCTATTAATATTAGGGTTACTACCCCCTTCACAAGCCTTAACCATATCATCAATACTACCACTTACACCAGCTTTAGCACTACCGGCAACTTTAGTACCATTCTTTATATTCTTTAATGCATCAAATTCTCCTTTTACATCTGATACATACTTATTAAACGCTCCAATATCACTTGGAAGTGTTATTCCTTTAGGATTCTGTTTAATGTTGCTTATTGCCTGCTTTAATATCTTTGAATTTTGTGCAGCCTCGCTTATGTTTGCATTTATATAAGATTTATTCATTCTTAAATAATTAGCACCCGAACTTACAAGCTGCTTTACTCCATAAACACCCATTGCCAGTGATGCTAAGTCTAATGTGGTTTCTGATATATTACTAGAATTCTCAAATGCAGTTTTACATGGTGCTTTTTCTCTCAACTTATTATAAGAAGCCTCATCTCTTGCATCATTTTCCTGTGAAATTTGTCTATATGATTTTCCACCTTCACCATTTGGTCTATCATAATCTAATAAATGTTCCCCTACCCAGTCCATAGACTGTCTACACCCAGTACTGAACTTACTTATTCCACCAAGGATTCCATATCCATAACTTTTTAATTTATCTACTGTCGAAAATTTCTTTTCTTCACCTGCTGTAATTGTACTTTCTCCCCCAAGACTGCTGAATGCTGCATTAATTCCAGCTACTGCACCTACAAGCAATGCCTTTGCTGCTACCCCAAATGCTGCCACAACTCCTGCTGTAGGTTCATCATCTGTAAATGCTTCAAAGTCTTCCCTGCAGCTTCCATTTTCATACACTACTCCGCTTGCATCTGTATAACATTCATTTTCAATAGATAATGTGCTCTGCTTATTTTTGTCTATTGTTACTTTGTCTTTTGCTATTATCAATACTTTTCCTGCATCTAATATTATGCTTCCTGCACCTGCATATAACGAACTAGAACTGTTTAAACTTATTCCATCATCATCATTTAAGTTTACGCTTAATCCTGGTCTTGAAAAATTAACTGCACCTGGCAGCATATCTAGATGATTATCACTTTCTGTTACAAAGTATCTATTGCTTGTATCTGAAAACTGTTCACATGAACTTCCATTTGTTCTCACACATCCAGTTACTATTGGTTCAACACACATTTCATTTGAAAAATACAGCCTTGCACTAGTTCCTACTATTGGCATACTGTACATTAAATTTCCTGTTGGCGGTGCATATCTGAACCATGCAGCCTTTGATACTTCCTGATTTTCATCTATAGAAAGGTGTAACTTAACATGTTCACCAGATACTTCTAAAACCTCTCCTTCAAGTGATATTCCCTTTAGTTTTCTGTTATGGATTTTCTCCTGCCATACTGCACTTTTCCTGCATAATCTGTATGTATATATTAATTCTCCATTAATATATTCTGACTCATATGAATATACATAAAACTCTACATTCTTAAACCATACAACAGCTCCTGTTTCTGATGATATCTTTGTCTTTACTTCATAATACAGATATTCTATTGAACTGAAATTTATCTGCCTTTCAGCTCTTGCCCTGTTGTATGCTCCTATGTTCTGATGTGATTTGTATGCAATATCATCACCTAAAACCAGTTCTTTCTTTACTGGTTTTCCAAAATTATATGTTTTATCTTTTCAATTCTTTTTATTTTTTAGTGGAATTGATTTTTCTACTACATATTATATGTTCAGAGTTCCCCTCGATTTCAAGTGGAATTGTTTAACCTAGGATTTCCTTACTTATCAACTTACGGTATCTTTCCCCCCTAGTTATCTTGGATTTTATAAATATTTCAGTAAATGAAAAAAGATTAATGCTCCATTACTGAGACATTAACCTTCTCAACTTCTTTAACTACATTATTTAAGTTATGCAGTATTTATTTCTTATTGATTTGATTGATTTAACTAGATTTTAACCTTACTATTTTTTATGCAGTTACATAATTCTTTATTATGTATCTAATTGTAGCATCTATTCTTCAATTTCTTCTACATATTCTAAAAATAAATCTTGTAACTCATTATCTGTATCAATATTGTCTAGATACAATTTAGGTTCTGCCTTACATCCACTTAGAGTACTACTTCCATCAATTATACCTAGCATACTTGAAATAGTATCTATCATTACTAATTCTATTACTTCCATTAACTTTTCTCTATTTTCTTCTGTTAGATTATCATATAATTGTAATGCACTAATCCAATACTTATCAGTAGCATCTCCTACTCTTGTATTATCCAGTAAACTTTTGTATTCACTCTTTCCTTCTTGAACTATAGTTTTGTAAAGACTTTTAATAAAAATTTCATTCATGTTACTTCCTCATTTCTGGATATAATTTTTTATTCATTTTAATTAATTCTTGTAATTTTGAATTTGGAATATCAGGATAAACTCTCCTCAATTCCATTATATCTCTTGCAAGTAGTTGTCTTGCATTAGTTATTCCTTTAGTACTTCTTGAAACTATTCCTCTAACTGGGTGTCTTTTAGTATGACCTATTCTAGGTACATTTATAGCTGGTGCTGTCAATTCATCATACCCATCAACTAGCTTTTTCATTACAGCTTTTTGCCCTGCATGATGTGCATCAAGCCCTTCTGCCCCTTTTATATCTTGATAAGCACCAACTTGATATTTAGCTTCACTTACCCCCTGATATGATAAGCTTATACAGATTAAACAGTAATCACTTCAAAAACTTAAATTATTTTTCTAATAAGTTCTTAAGTTATTTATTCTATTTTCATTGTTTAATCCCTCTTATTTTGAGACAATATTCTCGTATAGATAGAGGTTTACTTACGCCCCCTTGAGGCATCTTTTGACCTCGTCACTAAGACTGTTACCTCATCTCTGCGAGATATTGCGTATAAGCTGGATGTTGATTGAAATATTTCAATTCATCGTATATCTAACCAGGATGTAACTTGCATTGCACTGAGGGTTCTATCTAAACTTTTTAAGGAATTGTTTATTTATGTATATCGTAGGTATTGATATTGGTAAAAATAATCATGAAGCTACTATTATTAATGAAACTGGCGTTATTATCGGTAAATCAATTAAATTTACTAACTCGCATAGCGGAGCTAATAAACTTATTGAACAAATTAATAAAAACATAGGAAATGAAAATGTTGTTTTTGGACTTGAGGCTACTGGTCATTACTGGCTTTCTCTTTATTCTTTTCTTTTAGAAAAGAGCTACCTAATTAATGTTATTAATCCTATTCAATCTGATAGTTTTAGAAATCTTTATATCAGACAGACAAAAAATGATACTAAAGATTCTTTTATTATTGCTGAAGTTATTAGATTTGGAAGGTTTACAACTACTCAGTTAGCTGATGAAAAAATACTTTCATTAAGACAGTTGTGTAGATTTAGACTATCTTTAGTAGATAGTGTTTCTGAACTTAAATGTAGGATTATAACAGTTCTTGATCAGGTATTTCCTGAATATGAAAAGTTATTTTCTGATACTTGGGCCATTAGCTCTAAAAAATTATTAGAAAAATATCAAACTCCTGAAGAAATTCTTGAACTTGATACAAGTAAATTAGCAGAATTTCTAAAAGAACATAGTCGTGGACAGCTTGGCCTTGCCAAAGCGGAAAAAATACAAGAAGCCGCTCAAAATACTTTTGGAATTAAGTTTGCTCAAGATGCTTTTAAATTTCAACTTAAGCAGTTAATTAAGCAAGTTTTATTTATTGAGGATCAAATTAAAGATTTAGATTCTGAAATTGAAATTTATTATAATCAATTTGATTGTCATCTTGAATCTATACCTGGAATAGGTAAAGTTACTGCTGCAATTATCCTTAGCGAAATTGGTGATGTAACTAGGTTTAAAAGCGCTAAAGCAT
Organism: Clostridium butyricum; assembly: GCF_006742065.1. NCBI lineage: Bacteria > Bacillati > Bacillota > Clostridia > Eubacteriales > Clostridiaceae > Clostridium > Clostridium butyricum. The sequence continues at coordinate 251,948 of NZ_AP019717.1, forward strand.
TAGTTGCTTATGCTGGTATTGATCCTACTGTAAAACAATCAGGACAATTTTTAGCCAATAATAATAAAATGTCAAAGCGTGGTTCTCCTTATCTTAGAAGGGCTTTATTCCTATGTGCTTCAACTTGTACCTTACACGAAAGTCCTCTTAATAATTATTACACTAAAAAACGTAGTGAAGGTAAGCATCATCTCACTGCCGTGAGAGCGGTAGCTCATAAGCTTACACATATTATTTTTGCTATCTTAAGAGATAATAAGGACTATGAACCAGTGTCATAATCCTTATATACTTTCTATATAGTCTTATAAGCTATTAAAATTTCTAAAAATTTAATAGCTTATTTCTGTTGCTCTTTAAACCTTTTAAGCTCATTACACCAAATATCAACGAGTTCTCTAAGTTCCTGCGTTTCAATTTCACACCAATTCCCCATACCATCTTCAGCTAAATTATCATATATTTGAGTCATATCTTTATTAATTTCAACTCCACAAACATTACCATTTAATTCTTCATATTCACTATTTCCACTTAATACTTTACCAATTGCTTCAAATACATAATTTTTAAAAGCACTAACATCAGACTCCAAAAAAGTTGATAGTATCTCTTTGCCTTTATCTTCAAACTCAATTAATAACTCTTTTTGCCCATAACCAAGCTCTAATACTCTAAACTGGTATTTATACATACTCTAACCTCGACATTCTAAAATTTTGGATATGCAGATATTATATTTCCACATTGATCTATAAACATTTCAATTTTCATACCTGTAGATAGTGTACCTATATAAGTATTACCTCTAACAAAAGTTTTATTTACATAAGCTTCATTAATTGCATCTACTACATCTTGAGATGTCCAGTTTCCTGGAAAGAATGTTGATTGTCCTCCATTTGATATCTTAGGTATCCCACTTACTTCAACTTTTCCTGTATATACTCCTAAATCATCTGGAATAGATTTAGTTCCTTCAATTACACTCCCTTTTGTTGTAGGAAATCCTTCATAATGAAATCCTACAGCTTTTCCTCTTTTATTGATTTCACCTTCTAAAATATGTTTTAAAGCAATCCTTAAAATTTTCAGTATTTTTCAAATCATCTATTGACTTCACATAGCTGGTCTTGGGGCAGAGTCTGTCTTATTGTTTTTAGTTGTAGGATTGAGTGTTTTCAACCCTTACCACAATTTCAACCCTACTTTCAACTACTTATCATTTTTAGTGTTATGTAGCTACTTTTTCAACCTTGATTTCCTTAATCTGTTAACTTTATTTTATCATGCTACTTCTTTTATTTCTATACTTGGCATTACTTGAAAAAAAGATTAATGCTCCATTCCATGAAACATTAACCTTTTAATTTCTTTTACTGCATTATTAATATAATGACGTAAGTTCAGTTATACCGTTTATTGATTTTACAACATTTTCTAAACCATCATTTTTATGCAGTTACTGTGTTCATTATTATGCATTGTGTCTAAACTATTTTATCCCATTTATAAATTTTGATACAGGCTTACTAAATAGTTCAGTATCCTCTAAAAGCACCTCTTTCATTATATCTTGAAGAAAATTTTTAACTGTATTATTACACTTTTGGGCAGTTGCTATATATTGTTCTAGACTTTCATCATCATTTAATATACGTATATTCATCAATTTAACCCATTCTTTAGCTTCACTAACTATTTTTTGGGTTTCATTTATAAATACAGAAAAGTATTGTTCTTTTTGTATTATTCCATAATATGATTCAATAGCATGAACTAGACCATACATTACTTCTTCATCTTCTGTTGCATCTTCAAATCCACAATATAAATACTCAAATTTATTAGTAGTAAGTATATTTTCTATTGCATCTTCAAATTTTTCTATTTCAGCATTATTGCTAAGTTTTTTATTTTCCTTTAATATTTTAACACATTCTAAAATGTCCATTTTAAATCATCTCCTATTACTTATTAAATAATTCTGGATATAACTCTTTATTTAACTTAATAGCATCCATCAATCCTTTTCGTACTTCTGGAGTATATAATCCCTGTTCTTTATATATCCTTCTTAAATCCTTAATATCGAAAGACAATGCATCCCTAGAACTTAAGTCATAATATGTTTGCTTTTTAATATCAGTCATATTTCTTCCATACGTTTGAGTTAGTCTATGCCTTCCTCCAGTTCCTGGAGATGGTTGTTCCATATTTATAGAAACTCCATCATTCATTTTTACTCCTTGTTGTTTCATATACTCTTTTGAAGGCATATGATGTGGAGTAATATTATCGCCTATCTTACCTCTATTTCTTAAATATTTATAAGTTCCAACATCACCTTCTGTTGCTAATAACTTATTAGAGTTACTTACCCCCTCACAATCCTTAACCAGCTCATCAATACTACCACTTACACCAGCCTTAGCACTACCAGCAACTTTAGTACCATTCTTTATATTCTTTAATGCATCAAATTCTCCTTTTACATCTGATACATACTTTCCTGCATTTCCTCCATTACTTCCAAGTGTTATTCCTTTTGAATTCTTACTAACATTGTTTATTGCCTGCTTTAATATATTTGAATTTTGTGCAGCCTCGCTTATGTTTGCATTTATATAAGATTTATTCATTCTTAAATAATTAGTACCTGAACTTACAAGCTGCTTTACTCCATAAACACCCATTGCCAGTGATGCTAAGTCTAATGTTGTTTCTGATGCATTACTAGAATCCTCAAAGGCAGTTTTACATGGTGCTTTTTCTCTCAGCTCATTATAAGAAGCCTCATCTCTTGCATCCTCTTCCTGTGCACTTTGTCTATATGATTTTCCACCTTCACCATTTGGTCTATCATAATCTAATAAATGTTCCCCTATCCAGTTCATAGACTGTTTAAACCCAGTACTGAACTTACTTATTCCACCAAGAATTCTATATCCATAACTTTTCAGCTTATCTACTGTCGAAAATTTCTTTTCTTCACTTGCTGTAATTGTACTTTCTCCCCCAAGACTGCTGAATGCTGCATTAATCCCTGCTACTGCCCAAAAGGCTGCCACAACTCCTAATGTTGGTTCATAATCTATATATTAATTTTCATCACTTCTAACCATAGCTATCAGTCTTTTTATTATATAAATAAAGATTAATACTCCATTTGATGGAATATTAACCTTTAGGCTTAATCTCAAGTTTTATGAAATATGATAATTCAATTATAATCTTATTCTATAAGCTTTTCTATTTTTTCTATCACTCCTAGATCAAACTTTGCTTCACTGATATCTGCACCTTTCCATATAATATTATCTAATTTTGCATTAAGAAAACTTGCTTTTTTTAAGTTGCTATTACTAAAATCAGTTCCACTTAAATCTGTATTATCAAATACTACACCTTCTGCATCCACATTAGTTATAACTGCATTTTTCATACTACAGTTAATTAACATCGTACCGCCAAGCTCACCATTTGATATATTTATATCATCAAAGCAGCTCCCCTTACAATAGCTAACATTAAGTACTGCTTCCTCCATATCACATCCTTTTAAATTGCAATTATCAAAATTACAATCAGATATACCAGCATGAAAAAAAGTTGAGCTCCCAAAATTGCATTTACTAAACGTACAATCATTCATATAAGTACCTTGAAATTCACATGCTTTAAATACTACATTTTCTGAATATATCCCTGTCATATCCATATCATTATAAGATTTAAATGAAAAATCTACATTATTAAATTCTTCGTATTCTATTGCTTCTCTATTACTCATCTTTATATTCTCCTATTTCCATAGTAGCTCTTTATATTATTCTATTTACCATAATGTTTTAAAAAATGGTCTCCATTTAGCAGATGGTTTAACACATAGACCAGAATCTATAATATAGTCTTCTCCAAAATATCTCACCACCGTACCAAAAAGCTCCACATCTTTGAAATATTCCATATCTTTAACCCATTTTTCAAATATAATTTTCTCATCAGTGTCCCATGGTTTTTCTACTAAATCTAACCTTACCCCACCATTTTTCATTTGTTTTACATACATTGGTGCATTTAAGAATTTTTCTTTTCCAAAATACTCAATCATATGCTTGCTACAATATGTCCTTAAACTTAATCCAATAGGTCCATGTGAAAAAAATGTTGCAGATAATGATTCTTTACTTTCTTTCATTTGTGAATACATTTTTTTCTCTGCTTCTGTATTTAATATAATTGCTTCACTATCTATAGATGCTGTACAAAATCTTGGATTTAACAATTCAACCATATCATCTGCAAAATCAAAAAAAAACTGTAGTTTATTTTCCGGATATATAAATGTAAAATTTAAATATGATACTTTACTATTTTCAATAGATGTCCACCCCAAATAACTATTGTTCTTCTTTCTACTTAAAAATAAATATTTTTTAATATATCTCTCATCTAATACATTTTTTTTTAATTCTTCATGTTTATACTTAATACTAGTTCTTTCATTTCTCCCCCATTTCTCTGGAACCAACTCATCATCTTTTTCTAATAAATTTAAAAATTCATCTACTATTTCTTCATTATCAAGAGATACAGTAGGATACATTGCAAGTCTACATTTAATTTCTTTCATTTTTAAACACCTTCTCTTATATTTTTATCCATTTTCCATCGCTCCAAATATGGGTAATTACTTTACTTTCTTTGTCTACATAATATATTTTACTGTCTCTAGCTACTGGCACACTAATTTTTACTATTGGATTACCATCAACAAATGATTTATTACTTGTAACAGTAATAATATGCTGTCCACCATCAGCTTTAGCAGCCTCTCTCTCAGCTCTTAATTGTGGAGAATCGCACAAATATGGATCTTTTCCACTTAAATCTTTATTATCATGTATAATTCTATAACCACCGTCTTCATTATAGCAGACACTATCAGGTCGAAAATTAGTTCCTGTCTCATCTGTCAATATTACTACATTATCCTTGCTGTTACTATTAATTACTTCTTTATCAGGATATTGTTTTTGCAATGCTTCTCTTCCTGACTTTTCATTAGCATAACCTCTATTACTATTTTCTCTAGCTCTTTCAGCTCTGTCTAACCACTCATCATAATCTAAAGGCTCTTTCCCTTGGTTTTCTCTTTTTACTATATTTCTTTCATATTGTATTCTATTTTTTTCATCTTGTGTTTTAGCATTCTTAAGTCTTTCATTAAACTCTTTACGTTGTTCAGAAGTAAGCCCATCACTACCCATACTACTTTCCCCTGAACCACCACTCATATTATAAATACCAGCTCCAGCTTCCAGTGCCCCTGCTATACTTAACGCTGCAGAGCCAATACCTTCTAAAGCAATTCCTGATATTTTTGTCATATCTATTACGGCTCCAGATGCTCCAACTACTTTTATCCCACCAATTAGTGCTTCCCCTGCTTTAAATGCATTTTTGGGTGCTGAAAATATAGATCCTATCCCATCTACAGCCATTGCAAGGTTTATTATTGAATTATCTGCTTCATAGGCTGCTTTATACGGTGATTTATCTTTACAGAATTCATTTATTCTTTCTTTATCCTCTTTAAGATATTCTATATCTGATAAATAATTATATTCTGCATCTTTATTAAATACAGAACTAACTGCTGCACATACATAGTCCTTAGCTATTTTAATATCATCTATTGTTTCATTGACAGTATTAAATGCTGCCCATCCAAATGTTTTTACGTGATTTAAAAGTGTTCCTCTATGATCTATTGCTGCACTAGGATCAACTGGTACAAATACACTTCCTGTGCCATTTGGGCATGCCTTTCCTAAAATCCATGTATCATCACCAGCCTGAGTTTTTACATACTCCCCTCCATATGCTTTCTTAGAGTCATATACTTCTACATCTTCTCTTTTTCCTAATTCTTCTCCCTCTAGCGGAATAGAAGAATTATCACTTGCTGTAATTGCACTTTCTCCCCCAAGACTGCTGAATGCTGAATTAATCCCTGCTACTGCACCTACAAGCAATGCCTTTGCTGCTACCCCAAATGCTGCCACAACTCCTGCTGTAGGTTCATCATCTGTAAATGCTTCAAAGGCTTCCCTGCAGCTTCCATTTTCATACACTACTCCGCTTGCATCTGTATAGCATTCATTTTCAATAGATAATGTACTCTGCTTATTTTTGTCTATTGTTACTTTATCTTTTGCTATTATCAATACTTTTCCTGCATCTAATATTATGCTTCCTGCACCTGCATATAACGAACTAGAACTGTTTAAACTTATTCCATCATCATCATTTAAGTTTACGCTTAATCCTGGTCTTGAAAAATTAACTGCACCTGGCAGCATATCTAGATGATTATCACTTTCTGTTGCAAAGTATCTATTGCTTGTATCTGAAAACTGTTCACATGAACTTCCATTTGTTCTCACACATCCAGTTACTATTGGCTCAACACACATTTCATTTGAAAAATACAGCCTTGCACTAGTTCCTACTATTGGCATACTGTACATTAAATTTCCTGTTGGCGGTGCATATCTAAACCATGCTGCCTTTGATACTTCCTGATTTTCATCTATAGAAAGGTGTAACTTAACATGTTCACCAGATACTTCTAAAACCTCTCCTTCAAGTGATATTCCCTTTAGTTTTCTGTTATGGATTTTCTCCTGCCATACTGCACTTTTCCTGCATAATCTGTATGTATATATTAATTCTCCATTAATATATTCTGACTCATATGAATATACATAAAACTCTACATTCTTAAACCATACAACAGCTCCTGTTTCTGATGATATCTTTGTCTTTACTTCATAATACACATATTCTATTGAACTGAAATTTATCTGCCTTTCAGCTCTTGCCCTGTTGTATGCTCCTATGTTCTGATGTGATTTGTATGCAATATCATCACCTAAAACCAGTTCTTTCTTTACTGGTTTTCCAAAATAAAACATATTGTTTTTATTTATTATATCACAATGTATATCAATTCCAATATAACTTGCTATTCTTTTTAAAAATTCAAAATCTGTCTCCTTATATTGAAATAAAGGATGTCCTATTTCCTCTGGCCTATCCATACATTGTGTAAAACTATACCCGCTGTAATCTTTTAATATTTCATTTATAAGCTCATCATATGACATTTCCACATCCTGAAATGACCTGCTTTTTTCTTCAATATCAAGCTCTGAACTTGATGTAAGTGCTTCTATTTCTAAATAATATACTCCATTATCATGGATTGTAATTATATTTTGTATTATTCCATTAAATATAGTGGCTTCTTCATCTTTATCATTTGTTTCTTCATAAACCTTTATTTTATCATTTGTGGAAGCTTCTACAGAATACCTTTCATTAATATTATCATCTATCAAACATTTAAGATATAAATATCCATGTTCATTAGGGATGCTCTTAATTTTAATATCCTCTATTTCTAATATTTCATAAGGACTATCAATCCTTAATTTATAGAGTGCCTCCATCTATTTCTCCCTTCTATTTAATTTTCTTTATTCATCTTCCTGTCCGCTTGTTACAAATTTTATATTTCCTCCATGAGAACAAAATATTACTGATTCTGTCGTAAGAGCAGGCTCCCCTTCAATTAATGTATCATCCTTTGTCTTTACCCAATCCAGTAGTGTAATAGGCTTACACTTTTTTCCTGTTTTTGTGCACCCATTTTTATCTATAACTGTAATTTCTTCATCATCCATACATGCTCCGCCAGTACATACACCAAAGTAACTTATATTTTCTGGCTTTGAGTCTTTTTTATTTAAAATAGGTTTTCCTTTTGCATAACTTCCATGACTTACTGGAAGATTAATTTTTCTCTCGTTGCTTCCTTTGCTGCATGACATCTTAGCACCTCTAACAACATAATAATCTGACATAATACACTTCTCCCTTTCACAAAGTACTAAATTTCTTCTTTTTCTATATATAATTTTTTATAAGCTATCCCCTTAAAATTTCTTCTCAAAAGACTTTCAACTACATCAAGCCGACAGATTATGGCTGTCTTATCACTTTCTTTTAACTTAAATATCTTCTTCTCTCTTATTTTTTTATAATCAAGAACAATCTTGTTAATTACCATTTTGTTAAATCCATACTCCGCTTTTTCACTCAATCCTTCAACTTCTTCAAATATAGGAAGATAATAAATATGCTGGACTGATCTTTCAAAATCAGTTACGGCAATCATCTTAAATTTAATATCTTCATCATACTTTTCAAAGACTTTCTTGACTTCTTCTGAAACAATGAATAACTGTTTGTCCATAATATCAATGTAATTGTTCCATTCACTTGACTTTACATAAAGAACCATTTCATTCTGAATCTTGCCTTCATCCTGCCTATTTATATATCTTCTTTTAATATTTGTATTAATATCTGTAAGCTGAGGGACGTTTGTACATCTTTTATCCTGTTCTATTAAAAAATAATCCATTATTCTCTCCCCCTAGGCCTTCAGTAATAGTTTTGATTGATCTCTGAATTCACCTGCAAAAATCATTACCTCATCATTTTTACTCATTTTCTTATATTCATCACTTTTAATTAGGTCTTCAATCAGATCATTTAACAGATTTACTGCCACCTTGTGATATCCTTCTCCTTCTTCAAACATAATTTTTTCAATGTCCAATTCACTTATACCTATACCATACTCTTTTTTCTTTTCATAAAGTTCATTCATATGAATAAACAAGTTTTCAAATATAAAATTAAAATTAATGAAACTAGAACATTCTTCCTTGTCCAGAAACCATTTTTCATCATATAAATCAATTCTGTACATTGCATTCCCTTCAAAAAGACTTGATCTTAAATATGATATATAAATATACTTTATTGCTCCTTTTAATTTCTTTTCCTGGAGTCTGCCAGCCTTTATATATACTTGATTAAATTGTGATATAAGTTCTTTTCTTATCAATTCATTATTCTTCTCAAGTTTTTCATAAATACCACTTACTTTATTTTTAAATCGTCCATAAACATACTTTATTTTAAAATCTTCAATTTTAACTTTGCTCTGACTCACATTTGTTATTTTTAATACACCCTTCATCTATTACACTCATCTTTCCTTTTAATTCTTACTGTGTATTAATTTTTCCACCACTCATTGTTACATCATCTTTTACAAGTATAGATGCTCCACCCTGTTTTATTTCTACCTCATCTTTTCCTCTTATGGATATCTTTCCCCCATCTAACGTTATATCTGGTGCATTCATATATATCTGACTACTGCTACTTATATTAATTCCGCCACCATCATCAAGGCTCATTGTATTACTGCTTGAAATAATATCAATTGCACCTGGTTTCATTACAATTTCCTTGCCATATTTTGTTCCTAAACTCTTCACTGAAGGATCACACCTTTTTTCATTATCTGTAGATTCAAGATTAACTGAACTTATTGCATAAGAATTCTTTTCATCTGCATCTGGAAAATATATTCTTATAGCATCCCCTACTTCTGGCATACAGTACCATCCTGTTCCATCTGGTGATGAAAATACTGTAGAATATGGAATCCATTCTGTATTATCAGTTCTATTTGAGTATCCATCAATTTCCAGGTTTACTTTAACAACATCACTCTTTGTATCAAGTATCTTTCCTTCAAGAGATATCCCTGCAAGCTTTTCATTATAATTTTTCCTAAGAAGCATATCCTTATCACTTCTTAAAATATATTTGTTCACTATTACTCTATTTTCAATATATGTTTCACATTTGTATACATAAAAATATTTATTTCTGAATTCAATTGGATTGTATAAATCTAAAATAATACTTGTCTTAATTTCATAACTCACAAAATTAATTGCGTTAAAGTCAAAATTACTAATAGATTTTGATTTTTTTCTATAATCCTTTAATCCCATTTTCACACAATAATTGAATTCATCTAATGAATGAAGATAATCTGATCCAAGCTTTCCAATTGAATATCTTATTCCTTCAAGTCTACAATAAGCTATAGCTGCTGTATTGAAATGTGAACAGATTCTTTTAACAAATTGCCAATCAGTTTCATTATACTGAACAAGTAGTTTGTCAATAGTTTGTCCATTTGTTGTATTATCAATCATACACATACTGCTATAACTATTATTTACTTCTTTAAGTATTTCTTCATAGGTTAAAGTATCACATTGAAAGCTTCTACATTTCTTTTCAATATCCATTAAATATGTATAGCTAAGTGCTTCAATATTAAGAGTTTTTACATCATTAAAAGAATCTAATGATATATCAGTAATCACACCGTAAAATACATCTGTTATATTCTCTTTATCATCCTTTAAAGAAACTTTTATTCTTGTATTTTCAGTACATGTTTCAACATATTTATCTGAATAGTCATATTCATCTGAAACAATTCCACTTATGTAAAGTTTTGAATGCTCATTGATTTCTTGAACTATTTTTAAGTCTAATATCTTCGTAAATACAAAAGGTTCTATTATAATATCACCCTGCGTATATACATATCCCTTTTCCATTACACATTTTCCTTTCTATTGCACTTGTTTTTATATATGATTTATTTTTGCTATTATTTTTTCTTTCTTTTCAGTATCGATGTTTTTCTTATCAATCTCTATAGTTTTAATGATTTCAAAAGCAATATTTTTCCATTCATTATTCATTTCATAAGGGCAGCTGAATGTTCCCATCAATGTCTTTTCTTTAAATTCAAGAATAAAAACAAGATTATATATAAAGTCATCTATAGCTGAACTTTTATAATCATAAAATCCTATATTTTTTTCATCAACTAATAACATTCCTTCCTCTAAAAATAAATCCGATGGATTAATCCTTTTTCCTATATCCTTCATAAAATCTCTTATCTTTTCAACATACTCATCACTTAATATACTATTTATCAGATTTAATGTTATAACTATACTTGCCTCTTCATTACATAGTATAATTTCTGGTCTGCTTTCCGATGGATATTTCAGCTTTGTCATCTCAATATCCATATGATCAAATGACATTGGAATGTGAATTTTAAAATTACCATCATAAAAATCTTTTTCTTTAAATTCATAATATTTATCTATAATCTTTATCTTTCCACTAATGATATCTTTCTGCTTCTCAATTTTTTCTTCCGCATTTATAAAATCTAAAATCTTTTCATCAATTTTCTCAGCCATCTCACACCATTTATCCTTATTTTTCTATTTTTTACTTTTTATATTGTATCATACTTTTCTTAAACCTGCTAATTATCAACTATGAAACCTATATAATTAAAATCCCCCTTTTTAAAAACAGTTTTTCTTTTTAACTGTCTAAAAAAAAGGGGGATTCAAATATTATAAATTTTTATCAATATCTATTATTGTTTTTAGAATTACATTTGTACATTTTACCCAGTCATCAAGCTGCACACAATTTTCTTTAAACAGGCTAGCTTCTTTTTTACATGGAATAAAAATCAATGCAGTTGGAACTATCTCTGATATAAATTGAGCATCATATCCATAACTATTATCTATTTTCTTACAAGAACAACTATATTCCCTTGCATTTTTTTCTATGATTTTAATATATTCAGAGCTATAATTAAATACTCCATGTTTTCCCTCAGCGACTCCAATATCAACTTTGTCGTTATATAAAATATATTCCTTATCTCTATATGCTTCTATAAATGCAACACAATTTTTAGAATTCAGCCTGTTTTCTTCCTCACCCATGTAGCCACTTGCTTCAAGTGCCTCTTTAAAGGTTATTCCATCACTATCTACAGCAGACAGTATTACATCTCTTTGAAACTTACCTGAAATTACACCTGATGACATCATTGCTGGTTCAAACCGAGCTCCTTCTTTATTAGTCCATATAACTACTGTTATTGGATGCTTATGCTCAATATTTTCTGTTACAATTGTTTCGACTATTTCAAGTGCTGTGAGTACTCCTAAAAGCCCATCATTATTGCATCCATTCTCTATAGAATCAATGTGAGAACCAATCATTATGGAAGGAAGATCTTTATTTCCTTTTATTGTTGCATAAATATTGGCCATATCATCAGTTTTAATTTCCATTCCTAGGTTCCTGCATCTTTTGCATAATTCCTCTCGTGCTTCTATTTCTTCAGGTGATAATGATAATCTTGTTATTGTTCCTTTACCACTGTCACCAAATTTACTGAAAATTCTTATTTTGTCATCTAATCTTTCCTTGCTGCATGTCATAATAGCTGTAGTCATAATTATCACTCCTTGTACTTTGAATAATATGAATTTACTTTCAACTCAAGCATAATCATAATCTATAAAGATATATAATCTGAAGATATGCAGCAATTTTAGTATTATAGTACTAGGTGTGTAACCTTATTATTTATAGTTAAACAGGTAACAATTCTAATAAATTCTGACAACAATTTTACTTCCACAACTTTTCATATATATTTATTAAATCCTGCTTGCTTATATTTTTTATTGTATTTGAAGGGCTACCACTGTTCATAGCGTCTTCCGCCATTTTATCCATTAATTTATAAAATTCATCTTTATTAATTCCATATTCTTTTAAGGTTGGAATTTCACATATGTTACATATCTTATCAAGCTCATTTATAAATTCTTCTGATGCTTCCTTATCACTTAAATTATCATTATCTTCATTTATTACTCTTGCAATATTTGCAAATTTTTCATAGGACCCATCAATAACATAAGATAGACATTCTTTTATAAGCATAGCATTTGAAATTCCATGAGCTACGTGAAATAAAGCACCTATAGGTCTGCTCATTCCATGAACAAGAGTTACTGATGAATTATTAATACATACACCAGCTTCATAAGCTGCAAGTGCCATTTCCTCTCTTGCTTTTTTGTTTTCACCATCTTTATAAACTATAGGAAGGTACTTAAATACTCTCTTAATTGCAGATAAAGCATAGGTATCTGTTAATGGATTTGCTTTTTTTGATGTATATGCCTCAACTGCATGAGTTAATGCATCCATTCCTGTAGCTGCTGTAACACTTTTGGGTGATGTCATTGAAAATTTATAATCTATAATTGCAAGATCTGGAAGTAATGCTTCACCCTTTAAAAGCATTTTTACATTATTTTTTGTATCGGTTATAATTGAAAACTTAGTCGCTTCTGATCCTGTTCCAGCTGTAGTTGGTATAAGTACTAGCTTTGGAAATTTTCCTTCTATTGAAGTTCCCATATAATCGCATATATTTCCTTCCAATTCTGTCATTGCTGCAATTGCTTTACCACTGTCTAATGGACTTCCTCCACCTATTGCTATACAGAAATCACATCCAGCATCCTTATATGCCTTTACCCCTGCTTCAATCATCGTATCTGTAGGCTCTCCTGTAATATCATTAAATATTTCAAATTTAATATCTAGTTCTGTCAGATAGTCAGTAAGTATCTTAACTGTTCCCATTTTAGTTACAACTTTTCCTGATACTATAAATGCCTTTTCACCGAAGCTCTTTAATGTTTCACCACTGGCTTCTAACGCATTTTCTCCCATTATTGTTTTCTTTGGCAGACTAAATTCATATGCCATTTCTCCACCTCCAAGATTTATTATTTACTAATTTGTCTTTTGATTTTATATTATCATAATATTTGATTTTTAAAACTGTAGTTTAAATAAATTGATTGTCCACAATTTCAAGAACTTCATCTAATTTAATAAGCTCTTCTTTAAGCTGTTCTTCAGTAATTATTAATGGAGGTGCAATTAGAACCATATTTTCATGAGAATATGTCATGAATTTTCTTTCCTTTAATAACCCTATTATCTTTCCCATTATTCCATCTGGATCTTTTCCATAAGGTACTAATGGTTCTTTTGTAGTTTTATCCTTAACAAGTTCTACTGCTGAAAATAATCCAATATATCTTACATCTCCAACACATGGATGAGATTCCTTCATAGCTTCAAGCTTTTCTCCAAGAACTTTCCCAACTTTATTTACATTTTCTAAAATATTTGCTTCTTCGTAGTAATTAACACAAGCAACTCCTGCTGCACATGCAAGTGGATGTCCACTATAAGTTAATCCGCAAGATAAAAGATTATCATCAAAGTATTCTGCAATTTCCTTGCTCACAACAACTCCGCCAAGCTGTACATAACCACATGTAACAGCTTTTGCAAAAGTAACAATATCAGGCTTTACATCAAAGTTTTCAAAAGCAAACATTTTACCAGTACGTCCCCATCCAGCCATTACTTCATCACAAATCATTAATATATTGAATTCATCACATAATTTTCTTATTCCTGGAAGATATCCTTTAGGAGGAATAATGATTCCATTAGATCCAGTTACTGTTTCAAGTACAATACCTGCAATGCTATCTGATCCTTCATATAATATCTGTTCTCTAAGCTTTTTTATATAATAATCTGTAGCATCCTCTTCACATTTAAATTCAATAGCCTCTCTGTATATATATGGATCAAAAAATTTAATAAACCCCGGAACGCCTGGTTCTAAGGCATATCTTCTTGGCTCTCCAGTAAGATTACCTGCACCAAATGAAGATCCATGATAACTTCTGTATCTGCTGAATATTTTAGATTTTCCTGTAAACATTCTAGCTATTTTAACAGCATTTTCATTTGATTCAGCACCTGCATTTGTAAAAAATACCTTCCCCATATTGTCTGGCATTAATTCTATTATCTTTTTTGAAAGTTTTGCACGAGATTCAGCCCCATAAGACGGTCCTACAAAACAAAATTTATCAACCTGTTCTTTTATTGCATCATTTATTGCCTTATTTCCAAATCCTAAATTCATATTTACAAGTTGAGCTGACATATCTGTATAGCGATTATCATCATAATCCCAAAAATAAATTCCATCACCCTTTTTTATAGGTATTGGGTTAATGTTTTTTTGTTTACTCCAAGATTGTAAATTGTATTTTTTTAATGTGCTTTTAATTTCTTCACCATTCATATATAACCCTCCTAAAACAAATGGAGCCTATTCATATTGAATAAGCTCCCTTGCTTGTATTTATTTCTTATTTATATCTTTATTATAAACTTTTACTATAGTTCTTCAACTTATAAGTGACTAATTTTCTTTGTGCACCTGCACATATTAAGCATATATTTCAGTTAGCAATATATAACCTATAGCTCTTGTGGATACTCTCTGTTAGAAATTAATATAGGCCTTAAACAAAATACTATATTATATCCTTTATATAAAAACCCAATACAAATTTCATTTTTTCCTCAATTTCCAAAGGATTAAATCCTGTAATCTTTTCTATTTTTTTAATTTGATTATTAACTGTATTTCTATGAATATATTGCTTTTCAGCTACTGCCTGCTGACTTCCATTGTTTTCTAAATATACTTTTAAAAATCCAACAAGATCAGTTCTATTTTCTTTGTCATATTCTACTAATTTTCCTAGCACATCTTTATAATAATTATTCAATAAACTTTTATCCTTTACTTCTAAAAGAAGCTTATATATATGAAGTTTATCATAAAAAACGACATCTTTCTCTTGCTTTTTAGCCATTTCCATTGCTTTAAATGCCTTATTAAAATTTTCATCCTGAACTCTTATACCTTGATTATTCTGACTTATTCCCATATAAACTCTGCAAGATTCTTTATTCCAATTCTTATAAAATGTCTTTACAAAATTATCTATATCATAATTACTATAGTTTACAAGTACTAAAATCCAACACTCATTATAAGGAAATGATATATAAAGTTCATGGATATTTCGTGCAATTCTTTCAGAAAACACCTTCACTTTATTCATTTCAAAATCACCTTCCTTATTATCAAGACACATAGCTATAAAGCAAAATTTACTATCCTGTAAATATCCATACCTCTCCATCTGCTGAATCTGAGTTTCTAAATCACCTATTTTGAATATAATATTCTTTATTGTAGCACTAACGCTTATTTCAACTTGCTCTCTTCTTAATATTCTAGAACATATATCCCGTGTAATATCCACCATTCTTGTCTCCCAAGGAATAGTATATAATGGCATATCCACTTTATTACAGAATTCAATCACTTCTTTATCTACAGATTTTGTGTATGGTCCTATATTAACTATAAAAGCACTTGTTCCAACTTTGTGGAGTTTTTTTGCATAATCTAAAAGCCATCCTTTATTATCATTGAGTATTCCTGATGTCAGAACAACTTCATGCCCATGAAGAAACTGACTTACCTCATCATTTTCAATAATATGAACCCATTCAACTAAATTATTAAGTCCCTTCATTCCTGCTAATAACTTCATATTATATGTTATAGCTCCATTTCCAAATAATTTTCCCACTGTTATTGCCATATAAATCTCCCCCCAAATTTATCATTTCTTATCTAAAGCGCTACTAACTGCTATTATAAATTCATATAAAATTTTTATATGTCTATAACTATTTTATTCATTAACTATTACTTAATTAACTTTAAAATATATTGTAATACATATAAATCATCAAAATCCTGTAAGTGATTTTGATAATTTTTTGCTAATTAAAATCCATATGATTAAATAAATACAAAAAAACAAAGGTGAGCTATAAACTGCACCTTTGCTTATATTATTATATAATATATTTAGGTTTAATGGTATAATTTTGAAAATATATTTATATCTATATTATTTTCCAGCTACTTTTAATGCTGTATTTACAACATTTTCAACAGTAAATCCAAACTGTTCAAATAACTTATCAGCAGGTCCTGATGCACCAAACGTATCAAGTGAAATAACTTCTCCATCAAGTCCTGTATATTTATGCCATCCAAATGAACTTAATGCTTCTACTGCAACTCTTGATCTAACACATTTTGGCATTACACTTTCTTTATATGCTTCATATTGAGCATCAAATAATTCAAATGATGGAATACTTACAACTCTTGCACTTATTCCTTTTCCTTCTAATTGTTCTGCAGCTTTATATATTAATTCAACTTCTGAACCTGATGCCATAAGTATTACATCTGGAGTTTCCTTAGTGCTGTCTTTTAATATATATCCACCTTTTAAAGCTTCTTTTCCGCTTTCTTTGTATAAAGGAAGGTTCTGTCTTGTTAATACTAATGATGTTGGAGTTTTTCCATTTGTTACTGCATAATACCATGCAGCTGCTGTTTCCTTAGAATCTGCTGGTCTGAAAACAGTCATATTAGGCATACTTCTAAGAGCTGCCAATTGCTCAATTGGCTCATGAGTCGGACCATCTTCGCCAACACCAATACTATCATGTGTTAAAACATATGTTACTGGAAGATTCATAAGTGCTGATAATCTCATTGCACCTTTCATGTAATCACTAAATACAAAGAATGTTGAACAATATGTCTGTAATCCTCCATGAGCCTGCATTCCATTTGTAATTGCTGCCATAGCATGTTCTCTTACTCCAAAATGAAGATTTGAACCACTTCTGTCTTCTGCTGAAAAATCTCCCCTGCTGTCCATATTAGTCTTATTAGAAGGTGCTAAATCTGCTGAACCTCCAATAAGATTAGGAATTATTTCTGCAAGTCTGTTTATCAATATTCCAGAAGACTGCCTTGTTGCTATTGACTTATCAAAACTCCAAAATTCTTCACTTTCTAAAGCTTCAACATTAACCTTTCCACTCATCCATTCTTCATATTGTGATGCTAATTCTGGATATGCATTCTTGTATTCTTTAAATAAATTGTTCCAGCTTTCTTCCTTAGCCTGTCCTTCTTTCATATATTCATCCATATTGCTGTATACTTCATCTGGAACATAAAAATCTGGTTCAAGTTTCCACCCCAGGTTCTCTTTCATTGCTCTTATATTATCTGCACCTAACGGTTCGCCGTGTGCTGAAGCTTTTCCCTGTTTTGCAGGACATCCAAATCCTATAACATTTTTAACAATGATTAATGTAGGCTTAACATTTTCATCTTTTGCTTCATCTATTGCTTTTGAAATTGAATCAATATCATTTCCATCCGATACTTTAAGCACCTGCCATCCATAAGCTTCATATCTCTTTGCAACATCTTCTCTAAATGCAATATCAGTATTTCCTTCAATTGAAATGTTGTTAGAATCATAAAGAACTATTAATTTTCCAAGTTCTAGTGTTCCGGCAAGTGATGATGCTTCTCCTGAAATACCTTCCATAAGACATCCGTCACCTACTATAGCATAAGTGTGATGGTCAACAACATTGTAACTATCTTTATTGAATTTATTAGCAAGATAGCTTTCAGCCATTGCCATACCTACTGCATTGCATATTCCCTGTCCAAGTGGACCTGTTGTAATTTCAACTCCCTTAGTATGTCCATATTCAGGATGTCCTGGTGTAAGACTTCCTAACTGTCTGAAGTTCTTTATATCTTCAATCGTTAGTCCATATCCAAATAAGTGTAACAATGAATATTCAAGCATTGAACCATGGCCTGCTGATAATATGAATCTATCTCTGTTTTGCCAATCTGGATTCTTTCCATTATGGTTCATTTTACTCCATAGCGTAAAAGCCATCGATGCTGAACCAAGTGGAAGCCCTGGATGCCCTGATTTTGATTTTTCAATTGCATCTGCTGAAAGTACTTTTATTGCATTAATAGATAACTGATCTAATTCTCTACTCATTTTTTTCCTCATTTCTTAACTTATTTTTATTTATATAAATATTTTTCAATTATGATTTTAAAATTATGATAAAGATTATTCTTTGAGATTACTTCCCAAAAGCTGCTGCCCAGTCTGCTTTAAATTTTTCTAATCCTTGATCAGTCAATGGGTGTTTAATCATCTGCTCTACTAAATTAAAAGGAACTGTTGCTATATCTGCACCTGCTTTCGCTGCTTCTATAACATGAATTGGATTTCTTACACTTGCTGCTATTATTTCTGTTTTTATTCCATGAACTGAGAATATTTCTGCAATGTCCCTTACTAAATCCATACCTATCATTGATATATCATCTACTCTTCCAAGGAACGGACTTACATAAGTTGCTCCTGCATTTGCTGCAAGCAATGCCTGAGTTGCTGAGAATATTAATGTTACATTTGTTTTTATTCCTTCTTTTGATAAAACTTTTGTAGCTTTAAGACCTTCTGCTGTCATTGGAATTTTTACTATCATATTTTTATGAATAGCCGCAATTTCTCTTCCTTCTTTTATCATTCCTTCTGCATCTTCACTTACTACTTCACCACTTATTGGACCATCAACAATTTCTGTTATTTCTTTAATAACTTCATTAAAATCTCTTCCTTCTTTTGCAACCAAAGATGGATTTGTTGTTACTCCACATATAACCCCCATTTCATTTGCTTCTCTAATATAATCTACATTTGCTGTGTCTAAAAAAAATTTCATTTTACTATTCTCCTATCTTTCCTTTAATTATTATAAAATTTCAAATTATCTTTTTAAAATATATTTAATAAGTGTATAACATACTCCTAATTCACTGGATTATTATACATTACAATAAATAAGCTATTTTATTTTTAAAAACTCTTCTATAACAAATCTTGCTGCCCCTAATAAATATGATTCTTTAAATCTTGTTATTTCAACATTGCATATAGACTCATCCAAAAATAGATTATCTTTATATATTACTTTTCTTAGATAATCAATTTCATTATTCAAAATATTATTTATTTCTCCGCCAATAACCACTACCTTAGGATCTAAAAGCATGGTTAAATTAGATATTCCTGCACCTAATATATCCATATATCCATTAACTATATTTTTTACATCAATGTCATTATTATTATATAATTCTTCAAAAACCTCAATATCATTAATATCTTTATTCATACACTTATTGTAATCTTCTAAAAGTGCATTTTTAGAAGTATAAGCTTCAAAGCAACCTCTTGCACCACATTTACAAACTCTTCCACCTATTTTTATTTTTGTATGTCCCATCTCACCAGCAGAGTTATTACTTCCCATATATATATTTCCATTGATTATTATTCCAAGACCTACCCCATCATTTATTGAAACATACAAAAGATTATCAACTATATACTTTTTGTTGAGATACTCATAATATGCAGATAAATTGGCTTCATTTTCTATATATATCGGTATATTTAAATATTGAAATTTCTCTTTTAAATTAAAATTATTTATTTTAAGAAGATAACATCTTTTTATTATCCCATTTTGAGAATCAACAGTTCCTGGTACAGAAATCCCCATGCCCAAAAGCTGTTTGTCATCTATATTATGATTTTTAAGAATCTTCAATATATTATTATTTGCTAAATTAACTATTTCTTCTATGCCTTCATTATTATGTCGTACTCTGATATTCTCAATTTCACTACTTTTTATATTTATAAGAGATAGCTTTATATGCCTTGGAGTCAATGCAAGCCCTAAGGCATAATTACACTGTTCATTTAGTTTAATAGCTAGTGCTTTTCTGCCACCAGTAGATTTCATAGCTCTAACATTTTCAACAATCCCTTCTTTCTTTAATTCAGAGATATTTGTTGAAACTGTGGTTATGCTTATATTTAAAGTTCGTGATATATCTAATTTAGTTATATCGTCTTTTTCCAATAATAATTTTATAATTTTTTTTCTATTTGTTTCTTTGATTTTGCTATGATTTACTTCTTTCAAATTTATAAGCTGCTCCTTTCTAAAGCTAAATCCTAATCTACAGTTAGTCAATCATAATATGGCAACAATGACAATTAAACACTATGTGTATTTTATAGTTGTATATCTTTTACCTTATCATAAAGAGAATTATATACTGTATAAACTTCATCATATCTTTCCTTTAAGTTTTTATCTGGATTAACAGTATCATTACCCTTAACAATCTTATCACATGCATCTTCTACAGATTCATATATACCAGCTCCCACACCTGCTAATATTGCTACACCAAGTGCTGGACCTTCTGAAGCTTTAACTGTTGTTAAATTATATTGGAATATATCACAAAGTATCTTTCTCCAAACTTCACTTTCAGCTCCGCCTCCACTTACTCTTATGTCTTCAATCTTAACATTCATGTCTTCAATTATATCTAAACAATTCTTTAAACTGAAACTTACACCTTCTAATATACTTCTTATAAAGTCATCGTGATTATTTATTAATGAAACTCCAAAAAATCCACCTTTAACATTGGGATCAAGATGAGGAGTTCTTTCACCCATTAAATAAGGAAGATAAACCACTCCATTAGATCCTGGATTAGATTTTGTAGCTTTTTCTGTTAATACATCATAAATATTACTTCCTTCAACTTTACATTCTTCAACTTCTTTCTTACAAAATGTTTCTTTAAACCATTTAAATGATAATCCAGCTCCCTGAGTAACCCCCATTACATGCCATTTTCCTGGAACTGCATGACATAATGTATGAACTCTTCCAAGCTTATCAAACTTAGGTGTATCTGTAGATGCAAAAACAACTCCTGATGAACCTATTACAGTTGAAATTACTCCTTCTCTTACAATTCCGTTTCCGATAGCTCCTGCTGCCTGATCTCCTGCACCTCCAACTACTGGTGTACCTTCCTGTAAACTGGTTAACATTGATGCTTCTTCATGAACATGTCCACTTACAACTACTGATTCATACACATCAGCCAATAATGACTTGTCTATTCCTAAACATTTAAGAAGTTCATCACTCCAGTCTCTAGTATTTATATCTAGCATTTGCATTCCACTTGCATCTGAAACCTCTGTTGCAAACACTCCTGTTAATTTAAATCTTATATAGTCTTTTGGTAGAAGTACTTTATTTATTTTTTTATAATTCTCAGGTTCATTATTTCTAACCCATAATAATTTTGAAAGAGTAAATCCAGTAAGGGCTGGATTTCCTGTAATTTCTATAAGTCTTTCTTTTCCTATTTTTTCTGTAATTTCTTCACACTCTTTTTCTGTTCTCTGATCACACCATATTATTGAATCTCTTATTAATTTATTTTCCTTATCTAACAATACAAGACCATGCATCTGTCCACTTAATCCAACACCTTTAATGTCTGAACTTTTAACTTTACTCTTTTCCATAACATCTTTTATTCCCTGAACACATGCAGTCCACCAATCTTCTGGATTTTGCTCAGCCCATCCTGCTTGTGGCTGAAATAAGTCATATCCATAAGTAGCTGTAGCTATAGTTTGTCCATTCTCATCAAATAATGCAGTTTTTGTTCCTGAAGTTCCAATGTCTAACCCTAATAAATAACGCATAATATCCCTCCGTAATTTCATTAAACCTTTACAAATTAAAAATAAAAATCATTTTTAATTATTAAAATTCTTTTTAAATGTATTTTAATAAGTTTATGATAAAGCTATTAGCAAAAATAGTCAATACTTTTATAAAATAAAAAATGGCTACAGTTGTACCATAGCCGTTGATTTTATTATTTAATTTTATCTATATGACTCTTTATTACATCACATGACTTCCTAAAATCTTTTAGTTCTTCATTATTAAGATTTAATTCTATTACTCTTTCTATTCCATCTTTTCCAATCATACAAGGTGTACTTGTAAATAATCCTTCAACTCCATATTGACCTTCCATTAATGTAGTTACTGGCATTATCTGTTTTTCATCATGAAATATGCAGTTTACAATTCTTGCAAGTGTAGATGCTATACCAAATTCAGTAGCTCCCTTTCCTGCAAAAGTAACCCATCCCGCACCTATAACTTCTTTTAGTAATTCTTGTTTATCAAGGTGAGCAAAATGGTCAGGATCTTCCTTTTCAAGTTCACAAAGTGGTTTTCCACCAAAACTTACGTTTGACCATGCTGCCATTTGAGAATCTCCGTGTTCTCCTAATGTATACCCTTGAATAGATTTATGATCTACTCCAGTTTCTCTTGCTAAAACAGCTCTGAAACGGGAACTATCAAGTCCTGTACCTGTACCAAAAACCTTAGATTTATCAAATCCAGATAATTCCCATACTCTTTTTGCTATAATATCACAAGGATTAGTTATATTTATGAAAATACCATCAAACCCTGACTCAACTATTCTTTTTACAAAACTATCAACCATTCCTATACTTTCTTGTAATTCATCTAATCTATCATGAGTCTTAGTTATTATTCCTACACTTATTACTACTATGTCACACTCCTTTAAATCTTCATATTCCCCAACTTCAATATTAACTCTATGTGGTAAATATGTAACACTGTCAATTAAATCCTGTCTTTCACTTACTGCCTTCTGTTTATTTATATCAACAAGTACTAACTCATCTACTATTCCCTGAGTTGCTAAGCTAAAAGCACAATGTGCCCCAACATGTCCAACTCCAACTATTCCAACTTTTTTCAACTTATTACTCATTTTTTAATCATCTCCCCTTTAATTCATTTTTAATTATAATCCCAACTTTTTATTCATTCAACAATTTATGTAAATTATTGAAACTTTATTATTAAAACTCATAAATTATGATTTATTTATAATAAAAAGTAAGAATATATATTCCAATCAATAATTTGCATATTTTACTTTAGAATTAATGTTCTTGAATTTTTAATTTTAAATTGATACGTACTTACTATTTTTTATAGATTGACATATTATTACTTTTATAGTTTATAATAAATTAGTAACATAAAAATCAATCACAAGAGAAATATAAGGTAGGTGATATATTATGCGATATAAAAAAACATTATTAATATTTTTTATTATTTTAACTTTTTGCGTCCTAGGATACCCTGCATATCTTTTATGTGGCAAAACTTTTTCTAATTTATGTCTTCAATATTCTTCCTCTGAAGAAAGTAAAATATCTCATGTTGACAACATAGATAGCACTTCTCAAAATTCGCCCTATGATTTAGCATTTGCAGTTCTAGGTGATATACATGATAATGAATCTGATTTTCAAGATTCAGTTGATGATATAAAAAGCACTGATATAAAATTAGATGCATTAATTTTAAATGGAGATACTGTTGATCAAGGTATAGAATCACAATATGAAGAAATGAAGAATGCTATCCAGAAAAATATAAATAATCTTCCTAGTACTATAATTAAAAATATTGGCAATCATGAATTTTATGATTATGACCACGGAAACAAATCAAAAGAAGATGTTGATGAAAAAATACAAAAATATCTTGATTTTGCTCAAGAAAAAAATGTATATCATGACAAATGGATTAACCAATATCACTTTATTTCATTAGGCTCTGAAGATGGTAATTCTCCTACATGTAGTTCAACATCAGCATTTATATCTAATACTCAAATTGCTTGGCTTGAAGAAAAGCTTGCAGAAAACTACGAGAAAGGAAGACCTATATTTGTTTTTCTTCATCAGCCTTTAATATTAAATTGGGGATGGGGGGATATTCCTGGTACAAATGTAAGCTCTAACTTAAATAATATATTCTCTAAATATCCTGAAGTTATATTGTTTAATTCACATACACATAAGCATTTGACTGAAGAATGCATAAATACAAATAATGGATACACCATAGTTCAAACAGGTGCTGTAAGCTATACTCTTTTTAATAATTCAGACAATACACTGTCTAGAGATTATTCATATACAAATGGATTACTTATAACAATTAAAGATAATATAGTTAATATTAGGGGACGAGATTTTAAAAACCATGAATGGATATTTTCAAAAGATATTGATTTCAAATAAATATAATTCAATTTATAGTAATTCTAATACATTAACATAATAAAGGTGCCAATTTATGGCACCTTTAAATTAGATAATCTTCACCTTTTCTGAATATTTTACTATTAAATTATATTTCTCAATATTAAGGTTAGATAAATACTTTTTAAATTTATACTGCCATTCCTTTTCACATATATTCAACAAATCAAAATCTTTCATATGTTTAAATAAAAGTACAACTTCTATCTCTGATAAAGTTTTAAAATATTCATCGTATTCACTTTCAAATAAGCAATCTGCTTCAAGCATATCTACAATATCCTGAAGACTTTCTATGTTATCCTTTATTATTTCTATTTTATTATCAGTTTCAACACTGTTTCTTATTTTTTCAGTAATTGCTCTAAATTTTGAATTACTCAATTTAGGTTTATCTATATACTCAATAAATTGATTCTCTAAATCATCTATAAATGATATAAATACTTTTTCAAGTTTATTTAATTTTATACAATTATATATATGCTTTACTGAATCTGCAGCTGCCATGTTCATATACTTTTTCAATTCTTTATTTTGTATATTAAGCATGTCAACACATGTTTCTGAGCACTTAACAAAATATACTTCCAAATCATCATATGAAAAACTTTTTAGTTTGTTATATATATTCTTACGATCACTTTCATTTATATTTAAATTATTAAGATTTTTACCACATATTATTCTTCCAATTGAATTAATAAATATCAATTGAAAAATATTTATTAATAAAAATTCACTTTCCCTATCATATCCATTAAGAACTTCACTTATTTCCTGTATATTAAAATTTCTGCAGAATTCATTTTCCAGATCTAAAGTCTTAAGATACTTCTCAATATATTCAATTCCTACACAGCCTATATCGCCACCGATATCTCCAATAAATAGTTGATAATCTATAGAACATGGTGCTTCCTGTGGTGTAAAAAAATCATTATAGGTTGTAAAAAATATTCCAATACCACGATCTATTGTATCATTATAAGAAAGATTATCTGTTTTGAGTTTATCATTTTGGACTTTTAAAAAGAGTAGTCTGCTTTCTTCTCTTTTTTTCTTAATTATCTTAAATCCATTCTGAAACATAAATGATAATTCTTCATTTTTTAATTTATCTAGAAGAATATTTTGTTTATTTAAATTCTTTAGTCGTTTATCTTCTTCATATAATTCTTTTAAATATATACTTATTGTATAGTCAATTCCATCTAAAATCTTTTCAGCATCTTCTTCTAATACAGAACTACTTTCATCTTTTGTATAATATTTAAGCTGAACTTTTAATAGTTCGATTCTTTCATAATTTATTCTCTTTAAATTTTCATCATCAATTAATTTTTTTTCATAGCATTTTACCAATAGATCTTTAAAAAAGAATTCATTATTCATATTAGAATTCAATATGCTTTTATAATCTTCAAACACTATTTTGTTTGTTTTTTCTAAGTCATTTTTCTCATTAAAAGTCTCAATTTTTTTTAAATCCATTTTATCATCACCACTCACACTTATAAATATCTAAATTATTACAATACTTACTTTTACGTTTATTGATTCTTATAAATACTATAAAAATTTTTTTATTCCTCAACATATCTCTACTTTCATATAGACAATTATTCTTTTTCATTATTTATATCTGTATAATCTTTTACACCATTTCTTATATTATCTGCAATTATATAAAGAACTTTTCCTTCAAGAAGCTCTAAAGAGCCTTGACAGTAGCCATCAAAATATTCTTTCATTATTTCTATAAGTTCATCATCACCAATCATATCTAACGTTTCATTTTTATAATTATAAAAAATTTCTACTAATTCATTTATTGTATCGCTATAATTGAATTGCGATATATATGGTGAATCACAAAAGTTCTCGATTAACTTAGTTATTATCTCACCATTAAATTCTATTCTTCCACTTCTTTTAAGAGCTATTTTTCTTGTTTTCATAATTTCTTTTACATCATTTTCAGTAAGCTTAAGATAATAATTTTTTGTCAATTGATTTGTTCCTATAATATCATTAAATACTTGTGTTTCTATTAATTCGTTACTATTATTCGTAAAAAATCTAGTAATTTCATTCATTTTTCAAACCTTCTTTCACAAAAACTATTGACTTTTATTAGTTTTTATGATATATTTAAATTATATATATCATAGCTTCATTATACATTTGACACTTTTTATTGTCAATGTATTTTGTTGTGAAAAAAATTAATAGTACATTTATAATATTAACTATAAAAATTAATCTCAGTATATAGGTTTTACTAAACTTGATATACTGAGATTATTTCAATTTATTATTAAATTTAAAATTCTTTATTATTATCAATTAATCTTGAACATATGATTTCATCAACTTATCATATCAAAAAAACTTACCTGATCACTTTCCTGCATACCATTTAAGCAACCAAATTTTCTTAACAAGTCAGTAGCTGAATTACCTATTTTGGCACGCTTCTTTAAATTATCTACAGAACTTATTGGCTCTATTTCATGAACAGCCGCATATATTGATTCTGCCGCTACACTTCCCATTCCTGCAATACTATTTAAAGGCGGCCTTAAGCCTTCTTCTTCAACTTTAAATTTGGTTGCATCAGATTTATATAAATCTATTGGCAAGAATTTAAATCCTCTTTCATACATTTCAAGTACTATTTCTAAATCGTCATACATATCCTTATCCTTTGGTGCTGCATCATTTCCTTGTGCTAATATTTCTGCCATTTTTTCTTTTACTCTGTCTTTTCCAAATATCATAAATTCTGCGTCAAAAGCCTTTGCTCTTATTGAAAAATATGCTGCATAATAAGCCTTAGGTATGTGTACCTTAAACCATGCAATTCTAAATGCCATCATTACATATGCTGCTGCATGGGCCTTTGGGAACATGTATTTAATTTTTTTGCACGAATCTATATACCATTCTGGAACATCATTTTCTCTCATAAGTGCTTCATATTCTGCCCATTTTTCTGGATTTTTTAAAGCCTGCCCTTTACGCACAAGTTCCATTATTTTAAAGGCAGTATTTGGAGGAAGATTCATCTTAATAAGATAAACCATGATATCATCTCTACAACATACAGCATCACTGATACTTGTAATTACTCCTGTATCAATTAAATCCTTGGCATTACCAAGCCATACATCAGTACCATGAGAAAGACCAGATATACACAATAAATCAGAGAATGTTTTTGGAAGTGTATCTACAAGCATCCCTCTTACAAATTTTGTTCCAAACTCAGGTATACCAAAAGTACCAACTTTTGAATTTATCTGCTCTGGGGTTACACCAAGAGCTGTTGTTGATGAAAATAAAGACATTGTTTCTTTATCATCCAATGGTATAGTGTGTGGATTTATTCCAGTAATATCTTGAAGCATTCTGATTACAGTGGGATCATCATGGCCAAGTATATCAAGTTTAAGAAGATTCTGGTCAATTGAGTGATAATCAAAATGTGTTGTTATAATATCAGAATCAGGATCATCTGCTGGATGCTGAACTGGACAAAATTCAAAAATCTCCCTTCCTTTTGGAACAACAATTATACCTCCAGGATGCTGTCCTGTAGTTCTTTTTATTCCAGTACATCCCTTAGCAATTCTTGTTATTTCAGCCTTAGTTATAGTTTGACTTTTTTCTTCATAATATTTTTTCACATATCCAAATGCTGTTTTTTCTGCAATTGTTCCAATTGTACCAGCCTTAAACGTTGTTCCTTTTCCAAATATAACTTCTGTATATTTATGAGCTTTTGCCTGATATTCTCCTGAGAAATTTAAATCTATATCCGGTTCCTTATCTCCATTAAATCCAAGGAATGTTTCAAAAGGTATATCCATTCCATCCTTATCCATGTTTTCTCCACACGCTGGACATACCTTATCTGGAAGGTCAAACCCATTTTTAGATCCATAATCATTAAAATCAGAATATTTACATTTAGGACATCTGTAATGAGGTGGAAGTGCATTAACTTCAGTAATACCCGTCATATATGCAACTACTGATGAACCAACAGAACCTCTTGAACCAACAAGATATCCATCATCATTAGATTTCCATACAAGCTTCTGAGCAATTATATACATAACAGAAAATCCATTTTTAATTATTGAGTCAAGCTCCTTCTCAAGTCTGTCTTTAACTATTTTAGGGAGATTTTCTCCATATAATTCATGTGCTTTACCATAAGCTATGTCCTTTATTGTCTGTTCACATCCATCAATATGAGGTGGACACTTTTCCGGCGAAATAGGACTTATCTGTTCACACATTTCTGAAATTTTATTTGTATTAGTAACAACAACTTCATAAGCCTTTTCTTCTCCTAAATAGGAAAACTCTTCAAGCATTTCTTCAGTTGTCTTTAAATATAATGGTGCCTGCATATCTGCATCCTTAAATCCCTGGCCGGCTTCAAGTATACGTCTGTATATTTCATCTTCTGGATCCATGAAATGAACATCTCCAGTTGCAACAACAAGCTTTCCAAGCTTTTCACCAAGACTTATTATCTTTCTATTTATTTCTTTTATATATTCCTTGTTTGGAACCTGCTCATTTCTAATTAAATAATCATCATTTCCAATAGGTTGTATTTCAAGATAATCATAATCCTTAGCTATATTTTCAATTTCTTCATCAGACTTTCCAAGAAGTATTGATTGAAATAGCTCCCCTTCACTACATGCGCTTCCAAGTATGAGTCCTTCTGAATATTTTTTAAACATACTTTTTAGTATACGTGGTTTTTTATAAAAATAATCAAGGTGCGAATATGATACAAGCTTATACAGGTTCTTTAATCCAGTATAATCTTTTGCAAGTATTATAGCATGATGTGTTCTTAGTTTTTTATACTGAGCCTTTTTTGATTCTTCATCACAAGCATATGTCTCAATATCTGAAAGAGTCTTTGCACCTCTCTCCTTAAGCATATCAATCATTACATTGAATACTTTAACAGTCGTATCAACATCATCAAGTGCTCTATGTGCAACTTCAACTTTTATTCCTAAATTCTTGGCTATTCTTCCAAGTTTATAGCTTTTGTATTGTGGAAAAAGATCCTGAGCAAGAGATAGTGTATCAAGATATGTGAAATCAAAGTCATGCCCTAAAACTTTAGCATAATGCCTTAAAAATCCAATATCAAACTCTGCATTATGAGCGACAAGAATACTTCCTTCTATGAATTCAAGCATTTTAGGAAATACCTTATCTATTGTTTCTGCATTTCTTACCATATCATCAGTTATATTTGTAACCTCAACAACCCTTGGCGGTATAGGTTTTTCTGGATTTACAAAGGTACTGAATTTATCAATAACTTTTCCATCCTTAACTTTCATTATACCTATTTCCGTTATTTTCTCTAGTTTTGGAGAAAATCCTGTTGTTTCAAGGTCAAGAACACAGTATATATCATCAATACTCTGACCTTTTATATTTTTAACACTCGGTTTTTTATCTGGTGCTAAATATGCTTCAACTCCATAAATTATCTTCATATCAGGATTATCTCTTCCAAGGAGCTTATGTGCTTCAGGAAAAGCCTGAACAACACCATGATCTGTTATTGCGATAGATTTCATTCCCCAGCTCATAGCTCTCTTTATAAGATCACCTGCACTAGACATTGCATCCATCTGGCTCATCTTTGTATGCATATGAAGTTCTACTCTTTTAACTTCTGAATTATCAACTCTTTTTGCTCTTTTAATTCCATTTGTCTCTACTATTATATTGGCAATAATTTCTATCTCACCAGAAAACTTGCTATAACCTGAATTACCACAAAGCCTCACACCTTTAGCCTTTTTTAGCTTTGATATTACTTCATCACTCTGTTCAGGTTTTAGGAAGGATTTACAGCACATTGAACTTGATCCATCATATAAATCAAAAGAAACAAGTATCTTACCACTTCTAAGTTCTTTTGTCTCTATATTTGATATTTCACCTTCAATTGCTACTGTACCTTCATAAGGAGTAATATCAATAATTTTAACTATATTCTCTTTTATATTGCTACTTCTACCAAGAATAAGAAATGGATTATTTTTCTTATTGCTTTTTCCCTCACTTTTTGATTCTCCTCCATTAGCTTGATAAAAACCTTTGTTAAATGTACCCTGCCCATCTGAATTTTTATTTGATTCAGATTTTTTTTCTTTGCTGCTATTTCCTGATGTTTCAAAACTTCCCGATGAAACTTTGATTTCTTTTTGAAATCTAATCATCTCTTCTTTCTTTTTATCTTCATTTAACTTATTCTGTTCTTCACTGCTTACATTATCACAAAAATTAATTCTATAATTTTTTCCATAAATATCCTTTATTGCTTTTTGAATCTCACTGTCATATTTTAAATTTTTCAACATATGCGATACTGACATATTAAAACAAAAATTAATTTCATTTTCTTTTATTTCATAATCACAATTATTTATCACTGCTTTTAAATATGGATGTCTATTAGATAAAGTATATAATATGTTATCCATCTCATTTTCAATTGGACTTATATGAACGTCTTCAGAATAATTAATAATTATTCTAGATTCATTTAAAAAGAATCTTTCTTTTATAAAATTGTTAAGTCCTTCAATTTCATTTATTTCAATATACTTATCAGAACTGACTTCAATTTCAAGTATTTTGCTTTTCTTTTTTAATTTTATTTTTTCAACAATAGCAGTATTTATGCTGCCTTCACTTTTGTAATCACTAAAAACCTCATTGATTTTTTTCATTACTATCCAAACCTTCCACAGTAAATTTTTAGCACTTTACATTATATATAATAACTAACTTATTTGTCATATATTAAAAACAGCTGAATAAATAAATTGTAATAAAGAAACCTCAAAAAATCGCTTCATACTTAATATCTTCTTAAAATTAGAGATAATTTAAATAAAAAATAGAGGAAGTTTATAACTCCTCTACTTAAATGTTACCATAAACTATATTTCTTTAATAATAATATAAACAAACCACTTTGTCTTTTATATTTATTATTCTATTCTATATAGTGTATTTCCATCTTTTATAGTCTCTACAACTTTTATTTCTTTAATATTTTCAATGGGAATTTCTAAAGGATTTTTATCTAATATAACAAAGTCTGCCTTCTTTCCTACCTCTATACTTCCCTTTTTATCTTCTTCAAAATACTGATAAGCTGCATTTATGGTTACAGCTTTTAAAGCTTCATAAACTGGTATCCTTTCATCTTTTCCTAATGATATTCCCTTTTTAGTTACTCTATTTACTGCTACATGAATTGTTTCAATCATATTAGGTTCTATTACTGGAGAATCCTGATGAAATGTAAATTTAATATCCTTTTTCAATGAAGATGCACTTAAACTTATTCTTGAAGCTCTCTCTAGCCCAAAATTACTTATATGTACATCTCCCCAATAATAAACATGAGCTACAAAAAATGAAGGTATTATTCCAAGCTCTTTTACTTTATCTAATTGATCTCTATCTAAAAATTGAGCATGAATCATAACTGGTCTTATGCCGGCAACATCGTATCCTTCATTTTTAATCTTATCAATTGCATCAATATACTGTTTAGCTGCTGCATCACCATTACAATGAGCCAAAATCTGCATATTATTTTTTGCTGCTTCCCTTACTGCATCACAAACATCTTTAAATTCCATAGTTCCATATCCAAGGTACATTTCATCATTTAAGTAAGGTTTTCTCACCCATGCAGTACGGGCTTGTGGAGAACCATCTAAAAAAATTTTATAACCTCCAACTTTAAAATTATTATCATACTTTTTTATAGATTTGCTGAATTTATCTTTGAAGATTTCAACAGAATCCACAGCTGAATATCCTACTACATCAAGATTTATTATTTTTTTATCTATTAGAGCCTCATATAGTGGTGCTACTTGTGAAACCATCATTCCTTCTTGAACTGTAGTTATTCCATAAGATAAATATCGTTCTTGAGCCATACAAAATGCATTAAATAATTCTTCACCGCTTGCCATTGGAATCTTCTTTAAATATTTCATAAAAGCATTTTCTTCTATATATCCTGTTAATTTATCCTTGTCTTTTCCTATTACCCCTCCACTTGGAGATTTAGTATTTATGTTTATATCCATTAACTCTAATCCTTTAGAGTTAAATACACCAGCATGTCCTGATTTATGCTGTATTATAATTGGAAAGTTTCCTTTCACATTATCTAATTGAAAACAAGTTGGATGTTTTTTATTTATAAAATCATTATGATCATATCCTTTTCCTACAATCCACTGATTTTCTTTCATATTATTTATTTCTATAAACGAATTTATCTTTTTAATTATTTCTTCTACGCTAGTTGTTTCTTCTAATGAAACTTGTAAAAATGAATTTGCAGTTGCTGCAAAATGACTATGTGCGTCTATAAATGCTGGTAACATAGTTTTTCCATTTAAATCAATGAGCTGTGCATCTGCATTATTTTTTATTATTTCCTCTTTTAATCCTACACTTTTAATAAGATCATCTTCTATTAAAACTGTATCTACTATTTTATTGTTTTCCATGGTTATAATTGAACCATTATAATATATCTTTTTCATCTCTACCCCCTTAGTTATATAAAAAAAAGCACTAAAACTTTATAATTAGCGCCTTTGCCTTAATTATTAATATAATCTACCATTTTCTTAATTATATACTATATTAATATAAATTTATATATACTAGTAAACAATCTTTTTTATTCTACAATACAAAAAGATTTTTAGATTTATATTTATATCTTCTTAAGAAGTTTTTACAACACATCTATAAAATTTTCATTTCACTTTACACAATTTTGCATATTATATAATAAAGGTATAGGTGAATAATATGAAAAGATTAAAAAAATGCGTTACTTTTTTTATATGTATATTTACTATTTTTTTAATATTTATAAATGTTTTTGTTGTATTTTCTCATAAAAAAATGTCTTCCCAAGTAGAAAATCTAGCACTTATAAAATCCCAAATTTCAGAATTAGATTCCTTCAAAACAATTATTGTGAATCTTGCACATTCTCAAAAATTCTATTTATTATCTCAAGATGAAAGCTACAAAGTTAAATATGATAATTATCTTGAAGATGCATATAATTCTTTAGATGATTTATCTCAGAAAAATTGTATAAATGAAGGATCTAAAAAAAATATCAAAGACATGTTAAAAGAGTATGATGCTATAAATGTAAAATTGCTGGATACTAAAGTAAGTTTACCATTAAGTTCTGATATGCAGAGTTATCTTGCGAAATCAAATGAAATTCAGATAAATATAATGCATAGTATTTCTGATGCTATTTCATCAAATCAAGATAGCACATCACAAAGCCACTCTTCTTTAGAAGTATCAATAGATAACCAAAAATCTTTTGTTCAAGGATTAAGTAGTATAACAACAGTTATTATTGGTGGTCCCCTTTGCTATATAATTAAAAAATATAAAAATGGCGAATTAAAATTAGATGATATT
Organism: Clostridium butyricum; assembly: GCF_006742065.1. NCBI lineage: Bacteria > Bacillati > Bacillota > Clostridia > Eubacteriales > Clostridiaceae > Clostridium > Clostridium butyricum. The sequence goes on from NZ_AP019717.1 coordinate 286,306, forward strand.
ATAACTATTCTCGATAAAGAAAAAATTAAAATAGATAATTATTCTAATATAATAATGTTTGCATCAATATTAAATAGTCATAATAAAGAGATGAAAAATCAATGGACTGAAGTTAAAGAAAAAGTGGAATCACTTCAACTTTCTATTTCAGATTTAAAAAATACGGCTGCAAATTATAATATATCAATATTATCTGATTTCACCTCTGAAATACAAGATATGGAGATAAAATTATTAGAAATACGACTTTTAATAAAACAGCTACCAAATTACCATGAATTTATAGTAAATCTTACAGACAATATAATCTCTACAGAAAAAAATAAATAATAGTAGAAAATTTATCAACGTTTACCATTTAATTCATTCTGCTTTCATAACTCCCTATTCAATATATTTCCATAATATATATTCTATCATCTTATTCTTATTTTAAATACAATAATAAATTAAAATATTATATGAACAGCAGAATCCTTTATTAAAATAATTAGTTTTATTAATATGAAAAGCTGACATAAATAATACGTTGACTATAATTATATATCAACGTATTTTCTATATGAACCTATTCTTGATAAAACTACTTAATATTCTTTATGGCATAAAACTTTTCAAGCATTCTATCAACATCAGCCATATTGTTACATTCTGCCTTTTTTTCTGTAATCATAAGTCCCTTTTTTTGCTTATCATAAATATAAGTTTTATAAATATAAGTATTACATCCTGTACATTTAAACAACTTGTTCATCCTAAAATCTCTTCTGTTATAATTGTAAAATTTTATAGAATCTATTTCTTTAGCTTTACATCTGCATCCATCACATAAAATTTCTTTATTCACTTCATTTTTCAGTAGACTTTCATCAGATGACTTATTTATATCCTTTGCTTTTTTAAAACTTATAAAATAATTATATTTGTATAAATCATCTATTCCTATATTTTGAAGAATAGACTTAGTAATAACTGCATCATAATATGCATCATGATATTTATCTCTACATGCTGATATATTATATTTTTCGGCTATGCCTTTTAAGGATGGATCTATTTTTATTCCTTCTTTATTCATAACTACTCTTTGTAAATCTATATAATAAGCATCATTTAAATTAATATTTTTAATTTTATTAGCTTCAAAATTCTTATTCAAAATAATCCAGTCACTATATCCCCATGTAATTATTACAACATCTTTTAAATTTTCTCCTATAAAATCCATAAACTCATATACTGCTCTTTTGAATTTTACTCCATTTGTTTTTATATAATTCATATCAATTTGTATTAAATCTTGAACTCTTTTATTCAACGTGACCAAAAATTGAGGTTTTATATAACGTTTAAAACTTGATATATATTTTAGATTTTCATCAAGTTTTACTGCACCTATCTGTAATACTTCATCTGTCATATATGATGGTCTGTTCAGATGTAAAGTATTTGAAAGTAACTTATTTCTATTATCTATATGATTATATTCTAAATCTAACACTATAAATATCATCCTATTCCCCCTCATATAAAATTCAATACCTTCTTAACTATTTAACAAAATCAAATAAAATATCTAATTTAATACTTTATTACTGTGAAATATTATTTTCGTGAATGTAAATTTATTTATCATATATAATACTAGTATATATAATGAATTTAAATTTTACCAGTATATTCCAAAGTTTTATTTTTCCAATTAAAAACGAAGAAGTAACAATTATTTTATAACTATTACTTCTTCGTTTTATGTTATATAAGTTTATATATGAAATTCTATCTTTTAATTATACTCCAGTATCTATTGAAATTTTTTATGGTTCTTAACTAACACCACCTGAAAAGATCTTACTCTTTTCTTTTGGAAGCTTATTTTTAGTAAGAATATCATAAAAACCAGAAATAATATAGCTTATAGTCATAACTATCATAATTGCAACCATTTCATCACCACCAAAATATTCTAAAGACATGGCAATAGACGTAATTGGTAAAGAAGTTGCTCCACAAAAAACACCAATCATCCCCAATGCTGTACATGATTCTAAGGGAAATCCAATATACTTTGCAACTGCACTTCCTAAAGCTGCACCTACAAAAAATGTTGGATTACCTCTTCCACCTTGAAATACTGATCCCAATGCAATGGCGGTAAAAATAATTTTCCATACACTATCCATCAGTGTTGCAGGCTTATCAAATGCATCTCTTATAAATGTTTGTCCAAGTCCATTGTAATTATCTCCAACAAGCCAAAATAACACTATTGTGACAACTCCACCTAAAATAGCCTTTAAATATGGATTTTTAGTAATAATACCATAAATCTTGCTACTATTATCCAATACCAAATTGAAAATAGAACTACCAACTCCAAAAATTATACCAAGCAGTACTAGTTTTATTAATATCATAAAACTTAAATCATCTAACATTAATATTGGATAGTTAACCTTGGTATTACCTATAGCTGCCGCAATTTCATTAGAAAATACTGTTGTTAAAAATGCTGGAATTAATGCTTGATAATGAAATTTCCCCTTAAGAACAAGCTCCATGCCCAAAATTGCTCCAGCAAAAGGAACATCATAAATTACTCCAAAAGCACTTCCTACACCACATAATACTAATGTTCTCTGATCCTCATTTGAAAGGTTAAACTTTCCAGCTAAAAAATCACCTAAAGTTCCACCCATAGCAACTGCAGATCCTTCTTTTCCTGCGACCCACCGAAAAAAGTAGTTGCTAATGAGCCTAAAAAAACAACAAATGTCATATAAAAAGGAATATCCTTAACTGCTGACTGTACTTCTGACTTTAACAGGTTTTCTCCAGAATACGCATTTCTTTCAGTTTTTAAATACATAAAGGTAATCATAACTCCTGCTATAGGAAGAAAATAAATCAAGTATTCATGATATTTTCTATATCTATTAGCAGTCGTTAATATTATATTATAGTATCCTACAACAATGCCTATAGGAATTGCCATTATAATACTCAAAATAACCCATTTAAATATCTTCTTAATTATAGTAATATACTCATTCTTGGTTTCTTCCATTATTTTTACTCCTAACTAAAGTTTATTCAACTCTAGTATCTGTATACACATGATAAATTATTTATATCCTCCACTTAAATCACTTAAAAATTGTTAAATCAAAATTTCTTATTAAATTTAAAATTTGCCACGCATTGCGTGGCCAATTCCTTTTAAATCAATATTTTCTAATATAATATTGTTAGCTAAATAAAGGTAAAGTTCAATCCATTTCTATTATTCTGAAATGCTGTCCATCCAAGCAAATAATTCATCTAAATCATAATCTCCTCCGTGACCTTGCCCCCAAGGCACTGCAAAATCAACAATTGCTCCATTACTTTCAAGTTTTAATGCCAGTATTGTTGGCGTTGATATTGCTGTATCACTATCTTTAACACCATGTCTTATACGCCAATACTTAGCCATATCTGTTCCTTGCGTCCCAATATAGTTCATTGGATTCATCATAGTTATTAACTGTTCGTCAGCCATAGTTCCACCTGAGGTATCATTATCTAAACTGAATTTAGTAAAATGCTGATTATCAACAGTTTCAGTCCCGAATAAATTATTTTCTGGATTTGGATTATTTAAATCTACATTATCAAATGCTGGAGCCGCCTTTGATCTTGATAAATATGACACATACCCATCAAAATCTACATCTGTAACAGTTCCATTACTTATTGTAATCCATGTTATATCAGATAGGTCTTTTCCTGAATCAATAGCCGTCTGTGCAGATTTAACTACATATGATTTTACGTAATCTTTAAACGTTCCATTTCCATTTTCATCAAGAATTAATGAATTTCCATTTTCATCTTTTAAGTTTAAGCTGTTTATATAATCTGGAAAAGCAGCTTTTAATTCGTTTGAATATTTAATCTGATCTTCTGTTTGAGTAAGAGACTGCTTTTCTCTTTTAATATTTCCATTTTCATCTTTTGAAATATTCATTTTTTCGTAATCATTTAAACCATTAAATAACCATTCATATCCCATATCTGCATTATCAAGATTTGTTATAGGACAATATGAAGAAACAGCATATATAGCATCAGATGCATCTGCTGCTCCAAGTTCTTTTAAGTACGCTTCATAATCTCCATTGTTACCTGTAGCTCCAAGTAAAGCAGACATTGCTCCTCCAGCGCTTGTTCCGTTAGATATTATCTTATCTGCAGTACCCGGCATTGCTTCATCATTATAATGTAAATATCTTATTGCAGCTTTTAAATCTACAATACCTGCAGGTGCTTTTCCTGTATTAGTTCCATCTTCTGATTCACTTGTACGTCCTCTTGTAGAAGGAGATGCCACAACGTACCCTTTAGCTAATGCCATTAAGAGTGAATTTGGAGATTCTTCTTTTGAATCACCGTTGCTAGTCATTCCCATTCTTGATGCTTCACCATCAATTGCCCCCTTCATAGATGGCGTTCCAGCTTCTGATGGCATATATCCACCTATAGTGTTAGGAAAGAATATTGGTGCATTCTCTGCTGTAAAATTACCAATTGATTCTCCATTAAAATATTCTTCTGGAATATATATATTCATGGATTGATATTTTTCATCTATAGGATTTTCCACATATACCACATTCTCATATGCACGAAAAGTAACTTCTTCACCATTAACAGTAAAAGACTGATTTGTATAGTTATCTTTATTAAAGCTTAATGCAGTATTTTTATTTTCTACTACTTCACCATTATTAGAACTACCACTAGTTAAATTTTTACTGTTACTACATCCTGCCACTGAAAAAATCACAAGTGATACTGCAATAAGCTTTGTTATCATTTTAATTTTCATTGTATCATCATCCTTTCATGTATACATAATACATATAGATTGTATTTATATTATTATTTTCTTATACTTGCTTCTCTTATTATTTAAAAATATTTATAAGAATCATAAATTAAGGCTGTCTATACAATGATTCTAACAGAAATTTTTTAATGAATTGTGGCGTAAATGTGTCACAAAAAGTACATTTTAAATTTTTGTATAAAAAAAGTGTATCATCTTTTAAGAATCAACACTTTTAAAATTAATTATTATATCTATGAAGAGTAAACACAAAGCTCGTTACATCTTCCCTGCTTTCATCAATATAAATATCTTCACCTAAATTATTCATTATTTCCTTAGCTAGTGATAATCCAAGGCCGGATCCTTTTTCATTATGAGATTTATCACCTTTATAAAACCTTTCAAAAATAAATTCTGCATCTTCAGAATCTATTGGATCACCGTTATTTTCAATACTTATTTTTATAATTTCATCATTCCATGATCCATTAACTTTTACATATCCATCTTTTTTAGTAAATTTAAATCCATTATCTATCAATATGAACATAACCTGCATAATTCTGCTTTCATTACTATAAAAATCTGGAATATTCAATGCATCTTCTGTTAATATAAACTCTGCATCCATATCTTCAGCAAATACTTCAAAATATTCTTCTATTTCTGTCATTATCTTTTTTCCACTTACTACTTCTTTTAAAATAGCCATTTCTCCTGATTGAAGTCTTGAAAGTTCAAGCATATCATTAATTAACTTTTGAAGTCTCTTTGATTCTCTTAAAACAATTAAATAGTATCTCTTCTTTTTATCTTCATCAAGTTCTAAGTCATCACATAATGTTTCTGAAATAGCTCTTATAGATGAAATAGGTGTCCTTAATTCATGAGAAACATTTGCAATATAATCACGTCTTGTTTGTTCCAGCCTCCTTGCACTTTCATCATTGTCTGAAAGTCTTTGAGCCAGATTATTTAAGGAATTTGATAGTATCTTTATTTCTCCATATCCATCACACTCTGCACGTGCTGAAAAATTTCCAAGAGCCATAGAATTAGATACATTAACCATCTCAAGTAACGGTTTTATAAGTTTTCTTGTAAAATAGTAAATTAAAATGATAATTAATAGTGTAGATAATAAGCTGCATATGAAAAATACAACATAAAAACTGTTTACTATAACTGAAAAATCACTTGCCAGTTTTACAGTGAAAATAGTTCCAACAACTCTATCATTATCTTTTATTGGAAGACCTATTATTATAGACTTTTCTACAATATGATTTAAACTTTCAATTGTTGTAACTTTTCCTTCCTTAAAAACTATGTCTATATATGGTTGTAAATCTTCCTTTATCTCTTCATCCGTAAAGAACCTATTTTTCTTTATGTTATTATCGTCAATTGGTATTTCATTATTCTCCAAATCATACGCTTTAATTATTAGTCTTTCTTCATTTTTAATTTTTATAGTTCCATTCTTTATTCTTGTTTCTGACGCTATATTTTCCATTATAGGAGTAAGCTCTTTTAACTGCTCATTCAAAAACCATTCTTTTATTATGAAGAAACCTAAAATTTGTCCTATGCTAAAAGCAACCAATAAGACAGCGCTAATAACCCAAAGAAGTCTTTTTAATAGACTCTGTTTCATTTTACTACCTCAAATTTATATCCTATTCCATATACAGTTTTTATTACCCATTTTTCATCTTCTTCAGGTAACTTTTTTCTCAGCCTTTTTATCTGTGTATCGACTACCCTAGTATCGCCAAAATAATCATATCCCCAAACTTTATCTAAAATCTCTTCTCGGCTCAAAACTCTACCTTCATTTGTTGCAATAAGATATAATATTTCACATTCCTTTGGTGTAATATCTATTTTTTCTCCATTTATGACTGTCTCATATTTATCTAGATCTATATTTAAATTTTCGTATGAAAATATCTTTCTGTTAGGTAATAAATCACTTTTACTATTTACTCTCCTAAAAATGGTCTTTATTCTTGCAACAACCTCTCTTGGAGAAAATGGTTTTACTATATAGTCATCTGCACCTATTTCAAGTCCAATTATTTTATCTATTTCTTCACCTTTTGCAGTTAGCATTATAATTGGAACCTCACTTATTTTTCTTATCTCCTTGCATACTTCCGTTCCAAAAATTTTAGGCATCATAAGATCTAAAATTACAAGATCTACATTTTCTTTTTTAAATTTTTCTAAAGCTTCTTCTCCATCAAATGCTGAAATATAAATCATTCCATCATTTTTTAAATATGTACCAATTGTTTCATGAACAGCCTCATTATCATCGCAAATTAAAATTTTCTTCATATTACTCTTAACACTCCATACTTATTTGATAATTTATTGTAAATTGTATTAAATACATATTTCGATCTGATACTGTATTTTCAAAGATATAAATTACTTTAATATATTTTGGTCATATGTCTACTTTAATTATTCTTGCTTATAAAGTTTAACAAAATTATCATTATAAGTAACCTGTCCGCCTATATCTGAAATTCCAGATTCCATTATCCAATTGGGATTTCCTTGCTTCTTCCACCAGCCTGCATACATCATAACAACATTGTCACTTATTCCATCATCAACAATAAGCTTTACCTTTATTCGTCCTTTTTGAGATTCAAGATAAACACAATCTCCACTTTTAAAACCACATTTTTCTGCCATCTTCATATTAATATAAGCCTCTGCCTTTTCATCTTTATCCATATAATGCTGGCTAAATAGCGATTCTCTACCATGAGTTGTTAATATTCTAAAGCAGTTTTTATGATTTTTATCGTTTCCCTTTTCTAGCATTTCTTTTAATATTTTCTCATTAAAAAATATTTCGAACTTTCCCGATTGAGTCATAAAATTCTTATCCATCCAAGGAATACTTTCATGAATTGTAATGTAGTTATCTCTAATATACTCTAAACTAATTTGTGGTACTATTTCTTTTAATGGCTCTATGACATTTGTTAAATATTCTTTTTTACTTACCCTTGGATAATGCTGAATATTTAATTTTTCAGCTAATTTCATAAAGAAATAATATTCATCCATTAAGCTGTTTTTAGGTTCTACTGCTTTTTCAATGTACGTAATATAAGGATTTGTCATTGAACTGAAAATTAAATCTTCACTTTCTAAAACTGTTGTTGCTGGAATAAACAAATCACATATCTGTACCGTATCAGTTAAAAACTGATCAAAGCACACCTTAAAGTCTATAGACTTTAAAGACTCCTCAAGAGAATTAAGGTCAGGAAGCTGATTCAATAAATTACTTTTTGTAATTATAGCCATTTTTATATTATTCTCTTTTATAAATGAACTCATCTTACTTACATAAAAAATTCTGTTATCTGCATAATTTTCACTATGATACGGATCAGTATTTAAAATACTTGTGTAAACTTTGTTAGCATAATTAACTCCACCACCACTTTTTCCAATCTGACCTGTTATAGCAGCAAGTGTATCAATAAGCGATATTGTATTGCCTCCATGTGAATATTTTTGAAGTCCATAACCAAGCAGTATTGTTGAATAAAGTTCTGTATATTTTTCTGTTATAAAATTTATAACATCTTCATTTACACCAGCTCTTTTACATAATGTATTCATATCAAGATTTTCTACATAATTCTTGTAAGCTTTAAATCCATTTACATGTTCTGCTACATACTCAGCATCAAACCTATTTTCTTCTATGATTTTCTTTCCAATAGCTAAAGCTAATGCACCATCTCCACCTGGACTTACTTGTACATAATAATCTGCGAGCTTTGCTGTTTCTGTTTTGATTGGATCAATTACAATTATATAACTTCCATTCTGCTTAGCTTTTTTTATCATCTGCATAGTATGAATTGTAGTATTTGCTGGATTTTTACCCCATACTATAATTGTTCTGCTGTTTATCATATCTTCTAAACAATGGCTTCTTACATCACCAAAATTTTGCTTCTGTGCAGCAATTCCTGCACTCCAGCATGGGCCACCCTTTTGCTTTGAGCATCCTCCAAAAAAATTAAAAAATATATCTCCAATGCTTTTTAGAAGACTACCACTTCCATACTGTTCATAATAAAGAATTGATTGTGCTCCATATTCTTCTTTGTACTCTGACAGCCTTTCTGCAATTATGCCTATAGCTTCTTCAAAGGATATTTCGATCCACTCTCCATTGACTTTTAGAAGAGGTTTATACTGTCTTTTAGGATGATTTGATCGATTAAGGTGCATAAGCCCCTTTTTACATATGAATCCTTTTGTATAAGGATGATTCTTATCTCCTTCAATTTTTATAACTTGATTATTATCAACATAAACATTAAACTTACAACAATCAAAGCAATCTAATGTACATCCACCACTTAATTTTTTCATATCACACCTCTATATAGCTTATTTAAATAATATATTCTTTCTTTCAAGCCATAATTTTAAGTCATATTATAGCATGACATATCTTTAATTTAAATCTATATTTATATAATTCATCTAATAGGCACCAAATGATGATTTTATAAATGTATTTTTATTAATAAAATTATGTGGTATTCTAGTATCAAAATATTAAGTAAAGGTGGAACGTCAATGAGTCTTAATATTCTTATTGCTGAAGATGATAATCTATTCAGAAGTCTTGTCTGTGATATTATTACAGACCAAGGCTATATTCCAATTGAAGCCCATAACGGTCAGGAAGCTATTGATAAATTTTTTGACTTAGGTAATATTGATTTAGTAATTTTGGATGTAATGATGCCAGTTTATGATGGTTTTGAAGTATTAAAAGAAATAAGAGAACATTCTGATATCCCCATTATTATGTTAACTGCACTTGGGGATGAAAAGCATGAATTATTGGGATTTAATAAAGGTGCTGATGAGTATATTGGAAAACCATTTAGCTATGAAGTATTTATTGCAAGACTTAATAATATTGCTAAAAAAATAAAACATGATACTGAAAAAGAAATAACTTATGGAAAAATTATCATTAATCAAAGCAATCATAAAGTAATCTCTGATGGTCTTGAAATTAAATTAAATCATAAAGAATACACCCTTCTTATTTACTTTATAAAAAATTCTGGTAAAGTCTTAACACGAGAACAGATACTTAATAGTGTATGGGGATATGATTTTGATGGTGATATCAGAACTATCGATACACATATAAAAACTTTAAGAGCAAAACTTAAAACAGAAGGAACATATATAAAAACAGTACGTGGATGTGGTTATATGATTGAGGTTGAATAATTATGAAGACAATAAAAACAAAATTATTTTTAATATTTATGCTCCTTATGGCTTTACTAATTCTAAGTGGAATACTTTTAAATTCTTTGTTTTTAGAACACTACTATATTTATAAAAATAAAGCTATACTTATAAACACAAGTCAAACAATTAAAGATCAATATATTAGCAACAGCAACATTGAAAATTCCTATGATTCTATCGATACAATTTCTCTCTCTTATGGGATAGATACTCTTATTGTAGATGAAAATTATAATATAGAATATAATTCTTTTGATTTAAAAAGAATGCACATGAAAAAATTCATAGACAAACCAACATACCAAGCTATTTCTAATTTTAAAAATGGATTATCACAAAATACTGTTTTATATGTTAGAGAAAACGAAAGCAAAAATAAATTAGTTTGTGTTACAAATATTGATAATAGCAAGTATTTAATTCTAACCAAAAATGTAAAAACAATTGAAGATAGTGTACAAATCGCTAATGAGTTTTATCTCATTGCAGGTTTAATAGTTTTTTCTGCTGGTTCTTTATTTATCTTATTTTTTTCTAAAAAGATAACCAAACCTATTGTTGAGATGAGCAATGTTGCTGAAAATATATCTAATCTTGAATTTGATAAAATTGTTCATGTTAATTCCCAAGATGAAATAGGTGCACTTGGAGAGAGCATCAATAAGATTTCATATAAATTAAATAAAAGCATAAATGAATTAAAAAGAGATGTTGATAGAAGAAAAAGTTTTTTAAGGAATATATCCCATGAGTTAAAAACACCAATAGGAATAATTAAGGGTTACTCTGAAGGTTTAAAATATGGACTGGCAAAGGATAAAACTAAAATTGATAAATACTGTTCTGTTTTAGTAGAAGAATGTGACAAAATGAATAAATTGATACAAGAACTTTTAGATTATTCACTAATGGAAGATGGATTGATTAAATTAAATATAACTGATTTTGATATTAATGAATTTTTAAATGATGCACTTAAACGCTTTACCCCTATTTTAGAAGAACAAAAGATTAATTTAACTTTAAATTGTAGTGAATCATATATTTTAAAGGCAGACAAAGAAATGTTAGAAAAAGCACTCAATAACTTTATTACTAATGCAATAAAATATACTGATGCTAAAAAATCTATAATTGTAACAAGCCAGCTTATTGAAGATAATATTCGAATAAGCGTCTTTAATACTGGAAAAAGTATACCAGAAAATGAACTCAAAAATATTTGGGATGTATATTATAAAATAGATAAAGCTAGAACACGAGATGTGGATAGCCATGGAATCGGTCTTTCTTTAGTAAAATTAATAGCTACCCTTCATAATGGAAACTGCAAGGCTGAGAATATAGAAAATGGTGTATTATTCTTCATAGAAATACCTCTTGTTCATTGTGAAAATTAAATTCTATATTTTCACATAAATTTCACAAAAGTAATTTATTATTATATCTGTAGTCATGAGATTGCAAAATAATAGAAAAATTTAAGGGAGAGATTTTATATGAATAAGAAAAAATTATTAGGAACTACATTGGCTGTTTTAATAGGATTAACAAGTTCAGTACCAGTTTTTGCTGATACTACTACAAGTAATACATCTAATACAATTACACAAACTTCCGATAAATGTAAAACTAGAATAGGACATAAAAAAAATAAACTTACAACTGAGCAAATTGCTGAAAAGTTAAATATAGATATCACTGGTCTATCAGAAGATGAAGCTAAAGCTGCTGTTAAAGAAGCTATGGCTGAAAAACATCTTGCTAAGCTTCAAGAAAAAGCTTCTGAATTAGGTATTAATACTGCTAATTTATCTGAAGATCAAATCAGAACTGCTGTAAGAGAAGCTATGGGTACTGAGAATTCTGAAAAGCATCTTGCTAAGCTTCAACAAAAAGCTGCTGAATTAGGTATTGATACTACTAATTTATCTGAAGATCAAATCAGAACTGCTGTTAGAGAAGCTATGGGTACTGAGAATTCTGAAAAGCATCTTGCTAAGCTTCAACAAAAAGCTGCTGAATTAGGTATTGATACTACTAATTTATCTCAAGATCAAATCAGAACTGCTGTTAGAGAAGCTATGGGCACCAATAGAGAAAATAGAAAAGCAAAAACTGAACAAACTACATCTACTTCTGTAAGTAATGAATCATTAGCTGATACTGAAAATTAATTAATAAATTATTCTATTCAATCTTCATTACATTAAAATACACAATGTCTAAAATTCAAGGGGATATATTCCAAAATAATAAGCATCCCCTTGAAATAATATTTTGCTAAAAATCTAAATACGTGCTATTTTCAGGTACTCCAGATACAGATACATCATAACCTTCATTTAATAAGCTTATGGCATTCATATCTTCTGATGAAAGTTCAAAATCAAAAATATCTAGGTTTTCTTTTATTCTTCCCTCATTTGATGATTTGGGTATAGGAATAACACCTCTTTGCACATGCCATCTAAGAACTATCTGTGCAATTGTCTTCTTATACTTTTCAGCTAAGCTTATTATAAGTTCATTTGAAAATATCTTTCCCCTCATTATAGGACTCCATGCCACTAACTGAATATTATTTTTATTGCAATATTTAAACATATCTTCCTTTGTGTTTTGAGGATGTAATTCTACTTGATTTACCATAGGCATTATTTCTGCACTTTTCTTTAATTCTTCTAAATGCCCTATTTTAAAATTACATACTCCAATAGCCTTTACTTTTCCCTTCTTATATAAATGTTCAAAAGCTCTCCAAGTTTCAGAATTTAACTTATTTGGCCAATGAATTAGATACAAATCTATGTATTCAACTTGAAGCTTCTCTAAGGATTTGTTAAAGGCTTCGATTGTCTTTTCATACCCATGGTCATCATTCCAAAGTTTTGTTACAACAAATATATCTTCTCTTTTTACTTTACTTGTTTTGATTCCATTTCCAATCCCCTCTTCATTCCCATAAAATGAAGCAGTATCAATCTGTCTGTATCCTGTTTCTAGTGCATATCTTACAATACTAGCAGTATCTTCATCATTTCCAGATTTATATGTTCCAAATCCTATTGAAGGAATTTTAACACCATTGTTTAATGTTTTAAAATTTTCATTCATAAAATATACCTTACCTTTCACATTCCATTATTCTTACACCGTTTTCTCCTGCAACTATTGCCTTGGTTGCAATATTATAAAATAGAGATGTATCCACAACTCCTACTATTTTTTTTAGTTTGTCATTCAATACTGAGATATCATCTACATCCTCACTATTAAAGTTCACATCCATTAAAAACAATCCATGATCACTTCTTGTAAATCCATCTTTAGAACTGCTGCTTCTCATAACAGTATTACCACCAAGTTTCTTTACAGTTTTTTCAACTATTTTTATACTTTCAGGTATTATTTCTAAGACTACTGGATATTTAAAATCTAACTTTTCTACCACCTTACTTTCATCAACAAGCAAAATATAATCTTCTGCCATGGAT